>JBMCIT010000008.1:0-14548 GCA_048616715.1 Tangfeifania sp.
AGTGAAATTAAAATAATGAGAGCTTCAAAGAATCATTTTATTTTTGAAGTTGTTGAAGACCCCTATTTTGCAAATCCGGCGGAGAAAATTTCAGACTATGTATCAATAGGAGAAAAGTTTACTGCTATATTCTATTTTCAAAGTAATATTGAAAATAAGAATCTTGAAATAAGATTGGATCGAAATATTAAACTGAATCATAACCTTATTCTTGATGGAAATTATTCAGAGAATCGAGGCTTTAAGGAAGTTTACGGAGAGGTTGAAGTTCCAATGGTTCTTGAACCCAAAGAATATGATGTTTATGCATATGTTGATGATGTTGAAATAAAAGCTGCTGGCAAAATTAAGGTCTTATCGGCAAGATGGAACCTTTATAATGATGATTTTCCGGGAAGCATATTAGAAGAAAAAGCTTGGTTTTTAGTTGATGATGAATTGTTTACTGTTCAAAATTATTATTCATCGGTTGATAGAAGCATGAACTTTCCTGTTTACAAATTCAACCTGGCTAATAATTCATGGACTCGTGTCAGTAATTTTGAAAATTACGAATTGGGGGAGTATCAGCATAAAGTTTTACCTTATAATATTCAATATAATTCAAATGGATATTTATTCTTTAATGAGGATAATGAATCAATAAAGTTATTTACATATGACAAATCTATTGATTCATGGAGTTTTGTAACAGAGTATCCCGGCAGCGGAATCTGGGACCATGTTGTTTTTTGTATTGGCAATAATCTTTTTGTGGGAGGAGGTAGTCATCGCAATTTTAATGGCCCAGGTGGATTTAAAGAATTTTGGGTATTTAACTTTGATACAAAAGTTTGGAAGCAATTAAATAATTTTCCATCCGATTTTCTTTCTGTTGGAACCAGCTCTTGTTCTGGAGATAAAAGTGCCTATATTTTTGAATCTGAAAAAAGACTTTGGAATTATGAGCCAGAGACTGATCAATGGAAATTGATGAATCGTTTTCCTGGAATTGAGAGAATTTTTTCAAGTTTGGTATTACACAATAACGAAGTATATGTTATTGGCGGATATCAAAATAATGGAATGAAATATTCATTATGGGATTGCTGGAAGTATTCACTATCAGAGGAAAAATGGGAACTTCACTCATTTTTACCACATGCTTCGGAAAGGGGCATTGTTTTTAATTGGAACTCAAAAATACATTATGGAATGGGATATCATACCAATTGGAACCATGATGACATTACAAATATTTATACTCTAAACGAAAATTGAAAATGAACCGTACTATATTAATTTGGATACTGATTTTTTTTGCTTTTTCTTGTACAAAAGAAGTATTTGAAATACCCGAGCCAGAATCACATGAACCAGGATTGTCACCCGAGGAATTTAATGTAGAAATTCAGAAAATTACCGACAATTATATTATTATTGAATGGAGTGATGCCATCGATCCGGAAGGAGAAAAAGTTAAATACGAAATTTCACTGAACGATTCTGTTATTATTTATGACTATGAATTTACGGCTTATACAATTGAAAACCTTCAGCCCGATACTGAATATAAAATTGGGGTAATTGCTTCAGATATCAATTACAACAGGCAATCAACTTTTGTAAACGTTAAAACTAAAGAACAACTTTTACGTGGGTATTTTCATTATGATTTAGGATTTCATTTTGATTATTATTTTACACATGCAATAAAAACTACTGATGCCGGGATTTTAATTGCCGGAAGAAAAAAAGATTTAAATGGGAAACAGTTTCTTTTAAAAATTAATGCTGACTTTGAAATTCAATGGCTTAAAGAGTGGGAGGGCGATTACACTAATCATATCTCGGAATTGATTCAAACACAAGATGGTGGTTTCATAATTGCAAGATACAAATCAGTAGAAAAAATTGATTCTGACGGAAACCATATTTGGTCGTATGAAAATGAGATAGAAACAATTCTTACTCAGATTAACGCTGTATATGAAACACCAAATGGCGATGTTGTAGCTACAGGAACAACGGATTTAATACCAGAGGATCAAGAAAATATCAACCTGAAAGGTTTTATAATCAGACTCTCATCTAATGGAAAACATATTTGGCATAAGTTTTACGGAAGTACCTATAAAAACAGAGCAGATCAAATTGTTGCAAAACCGAATGGTAATATTATGATATCCGGAACTGCTACGAACTATTATGAAGGCACTGATCCAAAAAACAGTTTGTGGATTCTGGAAACAGATACTAATGGGGAAGTTGTTTTTAGTTCAGTAGTTGGAAATCAATTTAAAGGTGATGACATAACAAAGGATATTTTATTGTGGAATAATAATCTTTTGTTTTGCGGGAGTAGCTACGGTCCAATGGGGTATGCAGGAGCTTATAATTTTATTCCAAGATTTCTAAATATGAGTTATTCCAATGAAATAATTTGGGATAAATATCAGGAAATAGAAGATTTGGGAGAATTTCCAAAGTTTGATGGAATTATCGAATTGGCAGATGATAAGTTTAGCTTCTTTGCTAATGTTGAAAAAGGAATTTATGTAGGAACTATAAATTCTGGTGGTCAGCTAATTTGGGAACTTAAGCTTTTAGACTTTCCCAACAGTCTTATAATGAAAATTCTTGATAATAATGATATTGCCTATTTAACTACAAGTGGTTATTTGATAATGGTAAATCCTAATGGTTATGAAGATTAGTTTTCTGGCATAAATTTTTAACTGAATTAGCAGATATTGAAAAAAGTGGTTATTTGTTTTTTTATGAGTAACAAATTATATTTTACGTTACGAATACAAAAAATGAATAGATGAAAATCAGTGAATTGAAACAACGACCTGAAATTGAAGGCGAAGCAAAATCTTAAGAAACATATTTTCAATTTAAAAAATTGCTGAATGAGCTCCGAAGGAGAGAATTGTCGGATGCAATTGTTGAAGAAATTAACAGTAATGTTGAAGAAATAAATTCCATAGCTGATTCAGGGAGAACATTGAGGAAAAAGGTCAGAGAAAAACAAACCCGGATAATCAGAACACTTGAAAAAGAGTTGAAAATCGTTCCCAAAAATTATTACCGGAACATTTGGATGGCGCTTGGAATGGCCGCCTTTGGAATTCCACTGGGAGTTGTTTTCAGAATGAGCCTGGATAACATGGCATTTCTGGGAATTGGCTTGCCTATTGGTCTGGCAATTGGTTTAGGTGTTGGAGCCGAAATGGATAAAAAAGCATTTCGGGAAGGCCAGCAACTGGATATCGAAATAAAAAACTGATTCAAACAACTACCGTAGCCGTTTTAAGTTGAAGTGCGCCGCCGTTCATAATTTTGACTGATAGATAATTATCACCTCTCCGGTTAGCCCGCATCATCTCCTGTCTGAAAATATCCCAACTTCTTGGGATTGCCTGTTATTTTTATTCAGTCTAAGTTTGCCCAAATCAATTACAGGTAGAAATTATATCGATGCAGGAGATGAAAATTGCCGGGATGAAGTCAATGAAGAGGTGGTGGGGAACTTTGTTGTTCTGTGCATTTATTTTGCCTGTTCTGTCTCAAAATTCACAAACGACAATTGAAGGGATGATTACCGACGAACAAAATCAGCCCCTGCCGTTTGTTTCAGTACTCCTGAAAAATACGCCCAAAGGCGCTGCAGCAAATGAGGAAGGCCGTTTCATTATCGGTAATATTGCACCCGGCAGCTACCAGCTCCGGACCAAAACCCTTGGTTACAAAGACAAAGAAATCAGTGTGGATGCCGTTGCCGGCGAAACCACAACAATAACAATTGTACTCGAAGAATCTTCGGTCGATTTGCAGGAGGTGATGGTGGCCGGGAAAAGCAAGGTGCGGCAGGCCCGGGAAATGGCTTATGCCATTAACTCGGTAAACGTGGAATCGCTGCACAACAGCAACCAGGATTTAAACCTCGTGCTGAATAAAACCACCGGCCTGATTGTCCGCGAGGAAGGCGGACTCGGCTCGGGTTTCGATTTTGCCATCAACGGTTTGTCGGGCAAACAAATCAAGTTTTTTGTGGATGGAATTCCGCTGGTCAGTGCCGGAACATCGCTAACGTTTAACAATATTCCGGTCAATCTTATCAACCGTGCCGAAGTTTACAAGGGCGTGGTTCCGGTTCACCTGGGCGCCGACGCACTGGGCGGAGCGGTTAACATCATCACCAAACAATCGGTTAAAAACTTTTTTGATGCTTCCTATTCGTTTGGGTCATTCAATACACACAGGCTGGCGCTGAACGGTCATTATTTCAACAAAAACAATGGGCTGACATTTAATGCACGGGCATTTTACAACTATTCAGATAATGATTACAAAGTAGAGGTAAGGGTGGTTGACCCGGAAACCGGAACCTATGGCGAACCGCAGAATTTGCGGCGTTTTCACGATGCCTATGAATCGCGGATGCTGCAACTGGAAGGCGGTTTCAGGGAAAGAAGCTGGGCGGATTTGTTGCTGCTCGGAATTACGTTATCCGACAATCACAACGACATTCAGCACGGGGTAAGCATGGACCGCCCGTACGGCGAGGTTTTCCGCGAAGACGAAGTGATTTCACCTTACTTTAAATATAAAAAAGATGATCTGTTTCTTGAAGGCCTCGATGTAAAAGGGTACCTGTCGTATACCGATGCTCAGTTTCTGGTGGCGGACACCAGCTCGCGCAGGTACAACTGGAAAGGCGAATACACGGTAAACAACGACGAAAACATCGGTGAGGCAAGCTGGCAAAAAACATTGTTCCGGTTTAACGACAAAACCCTTGTGGGAAATGCCGGGGTGCGTTACCGGTTCAAACCAACGCAGCACTTCGATTTCAACTACACGCTTTCGGCGGTCAACCGCAAGGGACACGACCCGCTGAGCAAATACGAAACCGCATTCAGCCAGCCCAATAAACTGAATAAATCGATTTACGGGCTGTCGTACACCGGCAAATTCTTTAGGGAAAAGCTTAGCGCCACACTGTTTACAAAACTATATGATTTTCACTCTTACATGATTGATGTGGACTGGAGCGGCGAGCGCACTACCTACACTTCGGATTACAACAACCTCGGTTACGGTGCGGCCATGACCTGGTTTTTCAGTAAAGAAGGCCAGTTGAAAGCTTCGGTGGAAAAAGCCTACCGCTTGCCCGAGGGCTACGAAATGTTTGGCGACGGGCTGAACCTGCTGAGCAATCCGGCACTTGAACCCGAAAAGAGCCTGAATGTCAACCTCGGGGTCAACCAGAGCTACCGCAGCGAAAATCACCTGCTGGAAACGGAAGTGAACCTGTTTTACCGCGATGCCAGAGATTTTATCCGCAACCAGGCCGAAGGTGCCACAAGCGTTTATGTAAACCAGCGCGACGTGCTGAGTTCCGGGGTTGAATCAGAAGTACGCTACACGTGGCGCGAAAATTATTTTATCAGTCTGAACGGGACTTACCAGAACATTATCAACAATACGGAATATGAAGGACAACGCAAAAGCGGCGTTTACCGCGACCGGATTCCCAATATTCCCTACCTGTTCGGCAACCTGGCGCTGGGTGCGCAGTATTTCGATTTGTTTGGCAATAACGACCGGATGAGCTGGCAACTCAACAGCCGGTTTGTGGAGGAATACTTTCTGAAGTGGCCCAGCCAGGGCGATCCCGGCCGCAAATACACCATCCCGCAGCAGATATCGCACAACGCCGAGCTGACCTATTCACTGGAAGGCGGAAAATACAACCTGGCTTTTGAAGTGCGCAACCTGCTCGATGCCAAACTTTACGACCATTTCAGGCTGCAAAAGCCGGGCCGGTCATTTTATGTGAAACTGAGATATTACATCGAAAAATAAATACAATAATTATTAACTGTTTAAAATAGAAAAGATGAAAAAGCAATTCAATTTATTTATTTACACCATTTTATTTTTACTGACAGCGGGTTTGGTAACTTCCTGCACCGAAGAAGAAACCATTCCTGAAGTGCCTGCTGAAGACCAGGGTTACACCGTTGCCCTGCAGGTGATTGGCTCAAATGACGAAGCAGCCGACTACCTGGTACAAACCGAAAACCTGGATGAGGGAACCATCACTGCCGCCGGACAGGGGATCGAGCAGACCGGCTGGCGGTATTTTGCGCATGTGGATCAATCGGTTTTCAGCATCGGTTACTATGCCGACAACAATGCTATCGGCTACCGGCTGAATGAGGAGGGTGAGCTACAGGAATACGGACGTTTTGTTTTTGAAAAAACACTCGACTGCATGGCCCCGGCCGGTGAAAATACACTGCTGGCAATGGAAGTTCCGCGCTCAGGTGAAGGCAAGCGTGTGCTGCATGTCATCGATGTGGAGAGCGTTTCAGTGGATCGGAAAGTGGAAACCGACATTTACAAGCCTGAAGGGGATACATTGGCGAAGTGACCCACCGGAATGGTGGTGAGCGGCGACAAACTGTTTGTTTCGTTTTACCCGGTTTCAGCATCCGGCGATTTTTCCACTCCAAGTGTAGACTCGGCACAGGTGGCTGTTTTCTCTTATCCTGAACTGGAATTTGAAAAGGCGATTTACGACAACCGCACCAGTCCGGTAGGTGTTTACGGAAATGCCACCGGATTGCTCGAGGCAGGCAACGGCGACCTGTACACCTTTTCATCTTCATCTCTGGCAGCGGGGTTCACAAAACAAACCCGCCCGTCCGGTATTCTGCGGATAAAAAGCGGATCAACAGAATTCGATCCCAACTATTTTCTCAATATCGAAGAAGCAACCAATGGCGGTAAAATTGTTTATTTCTCGTATGCCGGAAACGGAAAAGCAGTGGCACGTATCGTAACCGACGACTCGGCTTTGTGGGGCGCGTTCTCACCCAACAACCCCATTTGCAAACTGGTTATCATCGATTTGAATGCAGCTACAGTAACCGATGTACCCGATGTTCCGGCGCATGGTGCGCAGTATGCCACACCGGCGCTGGTGGAAAACGGAAAAGTGTATATGAGCATCAGCACTGCTACCGACGCCCATGTGTATGAAATCGATCCGGCAACCGCCACCGCTGAAAAAGGCGCTGCCATCGACGGCCTGGAAGCAAAGGGAATATTCAATTTGAATTAAGAAACTCAATGGCGCGTTCACGTTTTAAAAAGACCATAACAAAAATTCACCAATGGCTCGGACTCGGTTCCGGGCTGTTGGTATTTTTAATCAGCATTTCAGGCGCAATGTATGCCTTTAAAGATGAAATATACAATGCGGTGCATGCCGAAAGCATCTACATTTCCGAACCGGCCGGCAGCAGACTGCCGCTTGATTCGCTGATGCATATTGTACAGGCCGACCTCGGGGAGGAACATCCCGTAAGTTATGTGAATGCCTACAACGAACCCGACCGTGCCTGGCGGTTTAAAGCGTATAAATACAACCCGGAAAAAGTCAGCTATTTCTCGTGGTGCGAATACGATTACGTGGTTTACGTGAATCCCTATACCGGCGAAATACAGGAGAAAATCAACCACAAATATGAATTTTTCCAATTGGTGAAAATGTTTCACTGGAGTTTCTGGCTGCGTACCGAAACCGGGCAGCCCATTGTGGGCTGGACAGTCGTGCTTTTTCTGTTGTGCCTCATTACCGGTATCATCTGGTGGTGGCCCCGGAGAAGCAAATTCAGCAAACGCCATTTCACCATCCGGTGGGGAGGTGTTTCACTGGTTATTTACCGCGACTGGCACGTGGTAACCGGTATTTACAGTTTTCCGGTAGTTCTGCTGCTGGCGCTCACCGGAATGGTGTGGGCCTTTAAGTGGTTTATGGCGCTGGTTTACATGGTGGCCAACCTCGGCACGCAGCCGCCTGCCACTCCGCCGGCACCCGAAGCAGCCTTTGCCGAAACTTTGCCGCAGGTGTATGAAACCGTTTATCAAAACAGCCGCAGCTATCACCCTGAGGCGCATAATATTTTTGTTTATCAGTTGAACAAAGAAGAAAATACCGTTGCTGCCTATGTGAAAAATAAGGCAGAAGTATATTACGATTCCAGTCTTGAAACCTATGATGCATCCACCGGCGAACGGCTCAGTGTAAAATCATTTGAAAACCTGAGCAGCGGCGAAAAAGTGGTCAGCATGAATTACGATATCCACACCGGCGCAGTGCTCGGACTCCCGGGGAAGATACTGGCGTTCATTGGCGCACTCATGGCCGCCGGTTTGCCCGTTACCGGATTTGTGGTATGGCTGAAAAGGTACCGGATGAAACGAAGGTATTCGCGCGGGTAGGAAGGTTTCATGTTCCTGGTTCCTTGTTTCGCTATTAACTGCGAACTTCTCTCTGCTCTTACCGCTCTGCCCTCTGCTCATTTTTCACTGAAAACTGCGACTGCGACTGTTCACTTCTCATCCTCTCTGCCCTCTGAGAATTAGATAAAAATTCTTTTCATCTTCTGCCATATAATTTTTAACTTTCAGGACAATGTCAAACAGACACAGTATGAAAACTTACTGCATTCATTTTCTGCTATTTATTCTTTGTACGGGTTTTTCTTTTAATCCGCAAAAAAAAGATACAACTATGATTCAAACAGAAGAAAACAAAAGTGACAACCTGAAATTTTTCTTATGCGGCGATGTGATGACCGGCCGCGGAATCGACCAGGCGCTTCCATTTTCGGTTGAGCCGGTTTTATACGAATCGTATGTAAAAGATGCCCGTGCATACCTTGAACTGGCAGAACGTGAAAACGGAAATATCGACACTCCCGTTTCCTATGATTATATCTGGGGTGATGCGCTGGATGCCTTGCAAAAAAACAATCCGGATATACGAATGATTAACCTGGAAACAAGTATCACCACTCATTCGGAACCCTGGCCCGGAAAAGGAATCAATTACCGGATGCATCCGCGGAATGTTGAGGTTCTTACTGCTGCCGGAACCGATCACTGCAGCCTGGCCAACAATCACACCCTCGACTGGAGCCGGCCCGGTTTGGCGGAAACCATGGAAACCCTGAAGCTGGCCGGTATCAGGTTTTCGGGAGTTGGAAATAATGAACGGGAAGCCGGTGCGCCTTCTGTTTTTAAAACCAGGCACGGAAGAGTGCTGGTGCTTTCTGTTGGTTCGCAAACCAGCGGAATACCGCTCTCATGGGAGGCTGAAGAGGGTCGGCCGGGAGTGAACCTGCTGCCCGGTCTGGATGCGGGCGGAATCCGGATGGTAAAACAACAGGTTGAAGCCACAAAAGAACCGGGAGATGTGGTGGTGGTGTCCATTCACTGGGGTGGAAACTGGGGCTACGCAATTTCGGATGAGCAACGGGAATTTGCTTACCGGTTAATCGACGAAGCCGGCGTGGACGTTATCTACGGCCACTCGTCGCACCATCCGCAGGGGATAGAAGTTTACAGCGATAAACTGATTATTTACGGCGCGGGAGATTTTATCAACGATTACGAGGGCATCAGTGGCCATGAGCAGTACCGTGGCGAACTGACACTGATGTATTTTCCTGAATTCGAACCGGAAACAGGGAAGCTGAAAGCACTGAAAATGATTCCCATGGAAATCAGCCGGCTACGGTTGAATTATGCTAAAGATGCAGATGCAAAATGGCTGCAGCAGGTGTTGCATCGCGAAAGCCGGAAACTGGGTGCCGGTATCCGGCCGGATATTGACAATACCCTGTGGCTGGAGTGGTGAAAATTTCTGTGTTTCCCCGGTGAAATGCCGGAATTTCCGCTTTGCTCTAACGGGTTACAGGTTTCCCCGATGAAATGTCGGAATTTCCGCTTCGCTCTAACAGGTTGCTTGTTGCGGGTTTTTGGAGACATTGCCGGATTGCTCCGCTTTTTGCTGATTCTCCACTGAGAACTGCGACTGTCCGCTTCTTCTCCCGTCACTTGTCACCGGTCACTTGTCACCGGTCACTTGTCATCGGTCACCGGTCATCGGTCAGAGTTCAAAATATTGATTATCCATGGATCTTATTTATTGGTATAATTATTGTATATTTGATGTCCTATCCTAAATTATGTTTATTTAGAAATTACAGGGTAAGCTTTTAATAAAATTACTTTAAACAACTGAAACAATACAATTTGTTATTTGTATTCTACTAATAAAGGTGTCCAAAATAAACAAAGGTTATTGATAAAAATGTTATAATTAGAACAGTATAGAATTTAACAAATAAAAAATAGAATGTACGATAATAAGAAAAGCGCGTCATTTAAGTCGCCCAATTTACAAAATTTACAAGCAGTAGTTATTGATTTAAGGACAAAAATTTATATTCCGGTAGGCGCTGACCCTGAAAAGGCCAGGAAGCGTTATTTTGAACGGCTGGAAGAGAAAAAGCCATAATAATTTTTTGGGATTTCCGCTGCCATTCATTAACATTTCACAAAATATGGTGTTATTCTTTTACAGAAAATCTTTAAAAAAACAGAATTATGAATACTGTAAAAACGGCTGTTATTTATTACAGCTCTACCGGAAACAATTACCAAATGGCGAAGTGGGCAGTGGAGAGTGCCGAAAATGAAGGCGCTGAAGTAAGGCTTCGCAAAGTTGCCGAACTGGCTCCCGATAGCGTGATTTCGCAAAACCCGGCATGGGAAAAACACGTGGCTGCAACAAAAGATGTAGCGGAAGTACAACTGGATGATTTAGACTGGGCCGATGTACTGGTATTTTGTATTCCCACAAGGTATGGCAACCTTCCGGCGCAAATGAAACAGTTTCTCGACTCAACAGGCCCGCTCTGGCAGAAGGGAGCGCTTGCCAATAAAGTAGCCACCGGCATAACCAGCGCCATGAATCCGCACGGCGGACAGGAATCGACACTGTTGTCGCTTTACACCACCATGTACCACTGGGGAGCCATTGTTGTAACCCCGGCATACACCGATGAAATTACTTTTGCCGCCGGAGGAAATCCCTACGGAACAAGCGTTTCGGTAGACGGGGAAGGCAATATGAAAGAAGACCGGGAGACCATTAAAAAAGCAGTGTTCCACCAGGTAAAAAGGGCAGTAACCATCGGGAAACGGCTCGCAAAATAAATAATCTGAGCTGTTCATAAAATCAGGTGAAAACCGGGATGATGTGATTTTGTGCCCACTCTTCGTTAAAAACAGTATTGAAAGCCGAATAAACAGAGCAACCGGTGGTAAGTCCGGCTATAAAAAGGATGAGTAAGAAAGTTAATACCCTGAAGGTCATTTCAGCCTTCAGGGTATTTTTTATAGGGTTTATCAGAAATCGGTATAATCCCATTTTCCGCGGTATGAACGACCTGTCATGAGATTGGCATAATCGTCGTTTTCAAATTTTTCGGATTTTGGGTCCCACACCAGCGGGCGGCCAAGCTCGTAGGCAATGTTGGTAACGTTACAAACTGTAGCAGTGCGGTGCCCGGTTTCCACATCCGAAATCGGTTTGGTGCGTTTTTTCATGGCGTCCACCCAGTCCTGGTAATGGTCGTCGCTGTAATACACGCGTTTGTCGCCCGGTTTGAGTTCTGCTTTTGCCAGGCTTTCGTCGGGGAAGGTACGCAGGAAACTGCGGCTCACCTCAATCCGTCCTTCGGTTCCGATAAACTGAACGGCGTTAAAATCGTCGTCGGTTCCCCACTGTTTGTGGTTCATGCGCACGCCGTTTTCATAAACCATGGTCAATCCGGTTACCGGATCTTCGCCAATTGGCGGAAGGAAATTAGTCGGCCCGGAATCATCCATATCCAGCGCCCACTGGGCAATGTCGAACATGTGCGCACCCCAGTCGGTAATCAGGCCGCCGCCAAAATTACGGTATCCGCGCCACCAGGCCCACGGGCCGTCCACACTTGTTGGGGCCAGGTCTTCGTGGTATCCGCGGTAAAGCGATGGTCCTACCCACTCGTTCCAGTCGAGGCCTTCGGGAACAGGTTGCGTTGGCAGGTCGCACTGTTTCACGGGTTCGCCCACACTTACGTTGATCTCTACTATATTGCCGATGTATCCGTTACGCACCAGCTCCACAGCATGACGGAAATCGCGCCACGAGCGTTGCATGTTGCCGGTCTGGAATACACGGTCGTACTTGCGGGTAGCGTTTACCATCGCACGACCCTCGTCAACGGTAAGGGCCAGCGGTTTTTCGCAGTAAATGTCTTTCCCGGCTTTGGCGGCATCCACGGCAATTTGCGCGTGCCAGTGGTCGGGCGTAACAATTACCACGGCATCCACATCGCTGCGTTCAAGCAGTTCGCGATAGTAATGGTAACTGTCAACTTTTACGTTCAGGCCTTTGTCGGCGTTATTTTTATTGGCTGCCTGCACAAAATTGTCCAGTTTGCTTTTAAAAACGTCGCAGGCTGCAACAACGGCTGTTTCTTTGCAGGCGCCAATGCCATTCAGCAATGTGGGCACTTGTTTTCCGGTACCGATGTACCCGAGGTTAATACGGTCGTTGGCGGCTACAAATCCTTTCCCACCCATTACGTGGCGCGGAATAATGGTTACGGCTGCAGCTCCTGCGGCTGCTTTGCCAATGAAGTTTCTTCGATTCATTCTACTCATAATGAAAGGTTTTTTTATTGTTTTATTTAATCCAATTAATTGATTTGAAATTTTCGAATAAAGATAAAGGTATTAATTTTTTTTCGCATCCCGGGCACACCTGAAACCGGTATTAAAAAGTGATGTTTCGTGTGAGTTTCTCGAACGTCCGCTCACTGCAAAGCTGTCTTCTCCACTGGTATCGTAGAAAAAGGAGCCGCTCCTGATTACTTTTACGTTAGGGTCTTCGCGCACCGGCTCGTCGTTTCCGGGGTAAGGTTTGTAATTGCCTGCACACCACTGCCACACATTTCCGCCCATATCGGTGAGGCCGGCTTCATTTTCGCCAAATGCGCCCACCGGCGAGGTAAACAGGTAGCCGTCTTTGGCTTCGGGTTCTTCCAGTGAGCCCTGCCAGGTGTTGGCAAGGTAGTTACCATTGACCGACACTTCATTCCCCCAGCTAAACTTCTCTCCGCTGTTTTTGCCGCTCCGCGCAGCATATTCCCATTCTTTTTCTGTGGGCAGCCGTTTGCCGGCCCATTTGGCGTATGCCACCGCATCGTTCCAGCTCACATGCGTTACCGGGTGGTTGTCTTCAGCTTCCGGTCCGTCGGGACCAAACGGTTTAAACCAGGTGGCTCCGGGCAGCAGTTCCCATTGCTGCCGTTCGAAACTGAAAACGCCCGAGTCGCCAAATTTTTCGGCTTCGGTTTTAAACCCGGTCACCTCCGCAAACTGCCTGAACTGAGCCACGGTAACCGGTGATTTATCGATGTAAAAAGGTTGGACGTTTACTTCATGCACCGGCGCTTCGTTGGGCAGTCCGTTTTCGGATCCCATCAGAAAGGTGCCGCCTTCAAAATAAACCATTTCCCCTGCGGGCACAACCACTTTTGCGGGTTGCTCCGCAATTTTTTCAGTACTGTTTTCTGTTACTGGCTCTTTTTGTGTATCGGGATTTTTTTCAGTATTTTCTTTTTGTGATTTTTCCCCGGAGCAGGAAAGAAGCAGGATGATGAGTGACGATAAAAGTAGTTGTTTCATTGCACATATTTAGATGTGTAAAAATGGGAGTTTTTATTTTTGAATCAAAATGTAAAAAAAGGAATATTGGATTTAATGCCGGAGAATGCTAAAGAAAGTTGCTATTTTTGATTGAATGAATCCATTCTTAAAAACAAAAGTATTCTAATCAGATGATGAAGCAGTTGGCTTTTTTCTATACAATCATTTTGTTGCTTTTTTGCAATCCGGCATTTTCCCAGCCATTTACGTTGCAGGTCAGCATAAAAAATCAACCCGGTAACCCGGTAGTGTTGGGAAATATAAGCGGCGATAAATTTACTCCGGTAGATACGCTGGAAATTCAGCAGGTGACTTCGGGTCACCAGATGAAGGAGGTCAGTTGGAAATTTCCTGCCAATGCAACTCCGGGGATGTACCGGCTTGTTTTCGGGCAAACCACTTATGCAAAAGTAATGGACGAACCGCCGCAGCAACTCAACTTTATTTTCAGCAAAGAAGACGTTGTTTTTGAAACGGATTTTAAAGCACCGCAGGATAGTTTGGAGGTTTTACGGTCGGAAGAAAACCGCGTGTGGTTTAATTTTTTGCAGAAAGAGCAGTTGCTGAATGAGGAACTGGAATTGCTGGAAAAGGAAGTGGATTATTATCAGAAGAAGATAACTGCAGCAAAATCTTCTTCACCGGCTGAAAAACATTTGGCTGAATTGGAGCAGCAGGCTTCACAAAAAGCCAATGCGTTTAATCAACTGCAAATGGAACGGGACCGGTTTATTGAAAAAACGGTGAATGATAATCCCGGACTTTTTGCCTCCCGGCTCATTCAAACGTTCAGGGAACCGCTCCGGGATGGCTATTTGACTAAAGAGGAGAGGAGCGAGGCGTTTCAGAAGGAATTTTTCAGATACATTGATTTTTCAGATGAGACACTGATAAATTCCCCGGTATTAACCGATAAGGTTTTTGACTACCTGGTGAGTTA
>JBMCIT010000009.1:0-13980 GCA_048616715.1 Tangfeifania sp.
CCCGAAAATCCCATAAAAGCCATGGCAAGGATACCGGCGGCGATTAAAGCAATGGGAGTACCTTTCAGGCCTTTCGGTACATTTTGCAAATCGAGGTGTTCCCTGATTCCGGCAAATAACATCAGTGCCAGGCCAAATCCAATGGCATGCGATATGGCGAAAACCACGCCTTCAATTAAATTAAAATCTTTTTGAATGGTAAGAATGGCAACCCCCAAAATAGCGCAGTTGGTAGTAATCAGCGGCAGAAAAATACCCAACGCCTGGTACATTGCCGGGCTCACCTTTTTCAGAATAATTTCAACCAGTTGAACGAGCGATGCGATAACCAGGATAAACGCAATGGTTTGCAGAAAAGCCAAACCAAAAGGATCGAGAATATAGTTTTGAATCAGGTAGGTAACAATGGCCGCAAGCACCATAACAAACGCAACAGCGCCGGTCATTCCAACCGCAGTCGACAATCGTTTGGAAACTCCCAGAAACGGGCAGATTCCCAAAAACTGCATCAGTACAATATTGTTTACAAATATGGCCCCTATTACGATTACAAGATAGTTCATTTTTTATCCTCCTAATCTTTTTTAATGCGGTTGATGATTGCAATTAAATAACCCAGTACAATAAAAGCGCCGGGTGCCAGCACAAATAAAAGCGTAACATAGTCTTCAGGATAAACGGTTATGCTGAACAGTTTCCCGCTTCCCAGCAATTCCCTGATTCCACCCAATAAAACAAGTGCGAAACTAAAACCCAGGCCAATTCCAAAACCGTCGACAACAGAAGAAACCAGGTTGTTTTTTGAAGCAAATGCTTCGGCACGTCCAAGCACAATACAGTTTACCACAATCAAAGGAATAAACAGCCCCAGGCTTTTAAACAACGACGGCAAATAAGCTTCCATTACCAGTTCTACAATGGTAACAAAGGTTGCTATGATGACAATAAAACTTGGTATTCTTACTTTATCGGGAATTTGTTTTTTAATGACAGAAACCACAATATTCGACATTACCAGAACGAAAGTGGTTGCCAGCCCCATTCCCAGTCCGTTAATAGCCGAAGAGGTGACCCCGAGCGTGGGGCACATTCCGAGCAGCAACACGAAAACCGGGTTTTCTTTAATAAATCCTTTTGTAAAATTCTTCCACTGATTCATAGCCTGTATTTTATTGTCCGGCTGAACCGGTATTTAAATCGTCTTTTTCTTCATACGCCCTGTAAGCTCTCTTCAATGCTTCCAAAAAAGCCCGCGAAGTAATGGTTGAGGCGGTAATGCCATCGATGTCGCCACCATCTTTTGTTACTTCGAATTTTGTCGATTCCGGATTTTTGCCAATCACACTCTGATCTTGTTTTTCCTGGCTGCGAAACCACTCATTCATTTTTGACCCCAGCCCGGGTGTTTCGGCATGTTCCAAAACTTCGTAACCTGAAAAATTCCCTGAATTGTCGATTCCGGCCATGATTGATATGTATCCGCTAAAACCATTGTTGGTAAATGTTTTTACAGCGTAGCCTACCAGCTCATTATCCTGGTAGGCCGGAAATATTTCGATGGTATCTTCTCCGTTTTCAGCAGCCACTTTATACGTTTCGCCTAACTGCTCAAACGAGGGCAATACTTTTTCAATGGCCTCACTTTGTGCACGCTTTTTTGCTTCTGCAATCGCATCTTTGGTGAAATCGTAAACCAGTCCCAGGGCTGCAGCAGCAACAAAAGTTACAAGGAACAAAGTAATTACCATATTTTTAAAATTCGATTCACGTCCAGCCATAACTAATTCCCTCCGAATCGTTTAGGTTTCACATAGTTATTAATCAGCGGTGTAAATGCATTCATTATCAAAATGCCGAACGAAATACCCTCGGGATAAGCGCCGAACAAACGAATCAGAATTGTAATCGTCCCGATTCCGACACCGTAGATCAATTGTCCTTTCGAGGTCATGGGCGACGAAACCATATCTGTAGCCATGTAAATGGCACCCAGCATTAAACCTCCGGTTAACAAATGATAAACGGGGTTTACATAGCTTTGGGGATCAACCAACCAGAAGACAGCAGCAATTGCTGCAACCGAGCCAAGTATTGAAACAGGAATTTCCCAGGTGATTACTTTTTTGTAGAGCATGTAAAGCCCGCCCAGTATTAGCATCAATGCCGAGATTTCGCCCAGCGACCCGGAAACAGTTCCCAGCAGCATATCCGGGGCAGAAGGTATTTCCTGCATAAGTTGTGAAACCGGGGTCCCGCTTGTGATTCCTTCCTTAATCAAAGCAAGAGGTGTTGCAGCAGAAACAGCATCCACCGTCTCAGTTTGCCGGGTTATGGGCCAGTTAGTCATTTGTACCGGAAACGAAATCAAAAGAAAAACCCTTCCTACCAGTGCAGGATTAAAAATGTTACTTCCAAGCCCGCCAAATGAGAGTTTGCCAATTCCGATAGCCGCAATGGCGCCAATTACAATTATCCACCACGGAATATTCGACGGTACGTTAAAAGCCAGCAAAATTCCGGTAACCATTGCCGACCCGTCATGAATCGACGGTTTTACTTTCATCATGTATTTCTGAATGATGTATTCAAGTGCCAGGCAGGAAATTATGGCAATGGCAGTGACCCTTAAAGCATCGAGACCGAATACGAATACCGACCAGATGAGCGCCGGTATAAGGGCATAGACCACCCGGTACATTATTTTCCGTGTCGAGTCGTCGGAATGAACATGCGGTGACGGTGAAACCGTTAATAATTTACTCATTCTCTGATTTAGTTTATTTTTTTCGCGAACGAATGATTTGTCCTACTTTACCTTTTCCAAAGCGAATGTAATCGAGCAACGGAAGATTTGACGGGCAGGTGTAACTGCACGAACCACACTCGATGCAATCCATAATACGGTTTTCCTCAGCCCGGTCGAAAAGTTGTTTTTCGGAAACTACCCTCAGAAAATAAGGTTCCAGTCCCATCGGGCAAACACCTACACAACGCGAACAGCGAATACATGGATTCGACTCCTTTCGCTTCGACTCTTCCTCTTTCATCAAAAGAATTCCCGAAGTTCCTTTTGTTACCGGTATGTCGAGCGACGGTACCGCACGTCCCATCATCGGGCCGCCGCTGATAACTTTACCTGTATCTTCAGGCATTCCACCGGCAGCTTCAACCAGCGCCGAAGTGGGGGTTCCAACTCTCACTTTAAAATTCGATGGTTTTTCCAATCCCTTCCCGGTTATGGTTATCACCCGCTCAAATAGTGGTTTATTTTTTTGAATAGCTTCATAAACCGCAAAAGCAGTTCCCACGTTACTAACCACTGCTCCAACAGCAATTGGCAGTCCGCCGGATGGAACTTCTTTTCCGGTAACAGCTTTTATCAACTGCTTTTCACCGCCCTGCGGATATTTAACTTTCAGTGCAGCAACGCTTATTCCTTCGTATTCTTTGCATTTTTCTGAAAGCAACTGAATGGCATCGGGCTTGTTGTTTTCAATTCCGATAACTGCCTTTTCCACATTCATTGCCTTCATCAGCAATTTTGTTCCGGTCAGGATTTCATGTGTTTTTTCAAGCATCAACCGGTGGTCGGAAGTCAGGTAAGGCTCGCATTCCACACCGTTAATCAGCAACACTTCTGCCTTCATTCCCTTTGGCGGAACCAGTTTTACATGAGTAGGAAAAGTTGCACCTCCCAGTCCAACAATTCCGGCTTCCTGAATTTTATTGACGATTTCCTTACCGTCGAGGTCGAAGTCTTTAACCAGATCATCCGAACGATCAATTTCTTCCATCCATTCATCACCGTCAACATCGATAAATACGCCCTGTTTTGGATATCCTGAGCTGTCGGCTGAAAAATCGACCTTTTTTACTTTTCCGGAAACCGATGAATGAATGTTGGTTGAAACAAAGCTGCTGCTTTTGGCAATCAACTGCCCAACTTTAACCTCGTCGCCCCTTTTTACAACCGGTGTAGCCGGGGCACCAATGTGCTGGGCAACCGGGATGAAAACCGATTTTGGCAGCGGCAAATCTTCAATGGGTTTGCTGGCAGATAGTTTATTATCGGGTGGATGCACCCCGCCAAGTTTGAACGTTTTTAACATTCTGATTTTTATTTTGCGGTACTACACTCTTCTTTTTCTTCTTTCTTTATTTTGCGCGGTGGGAAGTTAAATTCCTGGATGGCATTTGTAGGACAAACAGGCACACATTTACGGCACAGTTTACATTTATCGGAATCGATGTATGCCAGATTATTTTCCAGGGTAATGGCATCGAACGGGCATTCTTTCACACATTTTCCACATCCGATGCAAGCCACTTTGCAGGCTTTGCGGGCAATGCCCCCCTTATCTTCGTTCATACATGAAACTACCACCTTACGGTATTTCGGAA
This sequence comes from Tangfeifania sp., assembly GCA_048616715.1. Classification (GTDB taxonomy): domain Bacteria; phylum Bacteroidota; class Bacteroidia; order Bacteroidales; family Prolixibacteraceae; genus Tangfeifania. Next base: position 4,402 of record JBMCIT010000009.1, read on the forward strand.
ATTTCTTTCTCAGTTCAATCAGATCTCTCGGACATGCTTCCACGCAAGCTCCGCACGCTACGCAGTTCTCATCTATAATTCGTGGTATTCCGAGCTCGGGGCGCATTTCAATGGCATTAAAATCGCAGGAGTCGTAACAATCGCCATGTCCCAAACAACCAAATTGACAATCGGTATGGCCTTTATAAAGCGATGCTTCAATGGCACAGGTAGAAGCGCCGTCGAAATTACTTGTCCGGAGCCGGTGTTCATAGGTTCCGTTGCAACGGATAAAGGCAATGCGCGGATCTTTTTTAACGGCTTCAAGGCCCAAAATCTCAGCCATTTTGTTCATCACCTCATTTCCGCCGACCGGGCAATACAAATCGTCCAGCTTATCAGATTTTACTGCTGCCTCGGCAAAAGCCCGGCAACCGGCAAAACCACACCCACCGCAATTGGCGGCAGGCAAAATTTCTTCTACCTCATCAATTCTCGGATCTTCGACAACCTTAAACTTCCGGGCTGCAAAAAACAGAATGACCGCTGCCGAGGTTCCGATTACACTCAACGTAGCTACGGTATATATAATTATAAGACTCATAAACTAATTGATTTCTTCCACTTCGAATTTGAAAACTTTTTTTAAATTATCACGAAAAAAATATAATGTTATATAGTATGGAATTAAAATTGCGAGCGACAATAAACCTGACAACCCCTCTTTCCCGGTAACCGATGAAGTGATAATAAGGGTAAATAAAACCAGCAAAAACGGCAAAACATAACCATAAAAAAGTGCTTTAAATCCCTGTGTTTCTTTTAAAAGGACTGTAATTTCCTGACCAGGTGAATAATTCTTTCCGGTTGGAATAATGTCGATTTCTTTTTCCTGTACATCGGAAATTGTGCAGGCCCCTTTTGCATGGCAGGAGGCGCAGGCAGACGGGTTCATTATTGACACAACAAGGGAATTGGGTGTCGCCTCCTTTACTAATGCCTTATGTTTGATTATTGTCTTCGTAATTTTCGCATTTTGCTATTTACAGTTTGCAAATTTATACTTTTATTCAAACGCAGACATGCCAAAATTCAGTTTTTATTGAAAATTCATAATTTAGAAAAAGTCTAATTTAGTCCTTGTTTTCAGAATTCAATGTGGCTTTAGCCTCTTCCCTGATCGACTCAACATCCCAGGCACAATCGGCATCGTGAATTGAATAATCTTTCTCGGCCTGCAAAGTTTCCAGCATCTGTTCTGAGAAACGTCGTGCTTCCTGTATAAAATGGGTTTCACCAGCTTTCCAGTGATTATACAATTCAGAAAAAATTTCATCTTCATGGTGCTTGAAAATCCGGGAGAAACGGTAGGCTTCGTACCTTGTAAACCCCAGATGTTCCAATGCTTTCGAGCCCAGTTCCAACCCTGAATTAAAAACCTCGCGCTGAACGGTTTTTACACCAAGTTTAAAGAATTCAAACGCATGGAATATATCTTTTGCACGGGCAAGAATTTTAATATGCGGGTACTTTTTGCGGACGAACTGAGCAATTTTAAGAGCATTGTCGTATTCGGCCATACTCAAAATCAGCAGCCGTGCATTCCCTACTCCAGCTTTTTCAAGCACTTGTGGACGGGTAACATCTCCGTAATAAAGTTTAAACCCAAATTTACGAAAGACTTCGACATTTGCAGGATTATTGTCGATAATAGTGACATTAAAATTATTGGCAAGCAACATTCTGCCAACTACCAGTCCAAACCGGCCAAAACCTGCAATAATAATCGGATTTTCAGATTCTTCCACCGTGTCGTACTCAAGCCTGTTTTGCCATTTTGCCAGAATCGGGCTAACTGCCTTATCGTTAAAAACCAGCAACAAAGGAGAAACTGCCATTGAAAGCGTAACAATCAGCAACAATAAACCAGAAGTTTGTTCATCGAAAAGCTGGCTCTGTTTCGAAAAAGAGATCAATACAAAACTGAATTCGCTGGATTGTGCCAGCAAAAAGGCAAATAAAAATTCATAACCTTTACGCAGCCTGAAAAACCTTCCCAATACCAGCAATACAATAAACTTTAGCACTACGAGGAGAACGACATACCCGATTATGGTAGCCGGGTCTTCCACAAAAAGGTAAAAATTTATACTTGCCCCAACAGAAATAAAAAACAGCCCGAGCAGCAATCCCTTAAACGGATCGATGGTTGTTTCCAGTTCGTGGCGGTATTCGCTGTCGGCCAGCACAACACCTGCAAGGAAGGTTCCCAGTGCAGGAGAAAGCCCGACTGCATCCATCCCCAGTGCGATGCCAATTACCAGGAGCAAAGCCATTGCGGTAAATATTTCGTGTAAATTTGTTTCAGCAATAAACCTGAAAATGTATTTCGAAACAAAACGGCCAATAAGAATAATAAATGTGAGGGCACCAATAATAAACAATAGCTGCGCCCAGCCAGGCAAAGAGGCAACAAAAGAAACCTTTTCCACTTCAGTATCAGACATGTTTACATTTGTATTAAAACTTGCAAGCAGCGGAATCAGGGCAAAAATGGGAACAACCATGATATCCTGAAAAAGAAGGACAGAAAACGCTGAACGCCCTGCAACATTTTTAAACAAACCTTTTTCGGTGAGTGTTTGCAAAACAATAGCCGTTGACGATAAGGCAAGAATCAGCCCGATTCCAATGGCTTTATTTATCTGGAAGTTAAAAACTATGGCAACTGCAGCAATTAAAAGTGCTGTAAAAAATACCTGCAACCCGCCCAACCCAAATATGGACCGCCGCATTTTCCAAAGCAACGAAGGTTCAAGTTCGAGGCCGATAACAAACAGCATAAGTACCACGCCGAATTCAGCAAAATGCATTACCTCGCCGGCTTCGTTACCAACCAACCCGAGTACAAAAGGTCCGATTACAATTCCTGCCAGCAGGTATCCAAGCACTGAAACCAATCCAAGTTTTTTGGCCAGCGGAACTGAAATAACTGCTGCCAAAAGATATATCATAGCCTGAAAGAAAAAATCCTGGTTGTACATATCAGTCAATTATATCGTTTAGGTATTCAGTATTCTCCAAATCAACATTGTTCAACTTATTATCACGGAGCAATTCCAGTGCACGACGGTATTTCCTTCCGTATTCTTCAATTTCCTGTTTTTTGATGGTATGCGATCCGTGAACCACAAACGGCGGTAAATATTCCATGCGGCACAAATTAACCGATTGGCGGTAGGGTACCAGAAACTGGTTGATGGTGTAACGGTTCCGGCCTTCAATGGAATATACATCCATTGTGCCACCGGTAGAAATTACCGATAAAACTTTCTTACCCTCTAACGAACGGCCATGTATGCCATAAGCAAAGCCATGTTCCAGCACCAGGTCCATCCATTCTTTATGCAAAGCCGGGGCGCTGTACCAGTAAAAAGGATGGTGCCAGACAATAATGTCGTGAGCAAGCAGCAGCTTTTGTTCTTTTTGTATGTCAATAAAAAAATCGGGGTAGTTTTCATACAAATCATGGAAGGTAACACCATCCAGGTTTCTGACAGCATCGACAAGCACTTTATTAATTCTTGATTTTTGAAATGCCGGATGGGCAAACAATATGAGTACCTTATTCATCGTATAATTCCAAATTTAGCCCAAAAGATACATTTAAATTTCAACTTTAAATTAACATTTTTCTCAAAACTTTGATACATTCTTTCAACAAATCAACAAAAGTCATTTACGGTAAATTTTTGAATAATAATTACAAATAATCAAAACAGCAGGAACCTGAATTTTAGATATTTAAATTTAAATTTCTTCTAAATTTGATTAATAATTTGCAAATACCGATGGTTACATATAAATTTGAAGCGTAAGAAAAAGAGTTCTTTGATTGGAATAAGATATTATCCGCATTGATTCAACTTTTGGTAAACTCAACAGAACATTTTAAACCGAGTTAGCTCAACGGTTGTAAAAACAGGCCTTGTAGTCCGTCAGCCGACGGATGAGTCGAAAGACCGGTGGAAGTTTGAACAACCAGGCGCTCAAATCCTGTCATACAGGGGTTTTACGCAAACGGAATCGGTGCGGATTTTTTTATTTTTGGATTTTCTTTCTTACAAAAAGATAAAGAATCAACAAAACAGAAACAAACACCGAAACCCTGGCAATATAATCGCCATACCTCACATAAAAAGTAATTTTGTCGTTCAGTTTTACAGAGTCTTTAATGGCAGTTTCGCTCCACCATTGAGTGGTTTGAACAAGATCGCCGCGCTGGTTTATAAATGCAGATATGCCGGTATTTGCCGAGCGGGCAATGCTCCGGCGGGTTTCAATGGCGCGAAGACGTGCAAATGAAAGATGTTGCTTATAGCCTGGTGTATTTCGCCACCAGCCGTCGTTGGTAATTATAACAATAAATTCCGCTCCCTTTTTTACATAGTCTGTCAGGTATTCGCCAAAAACCGATTCGTAGCAAATTACCGGTGCAGCTTTCGATTCGTCTTTCAATTCAAAAACCGAGGCTTCGTTCTGGCTGCCCAGCGAACCACTGGCACCACCAAGGTCAATAAAAATGTTGCGCAAAAACCCAAGGTACTCCATAAACGGAATTTTTTCAACCCCATTTACCAGAATCGATTTGTGGTAAATCTGGTTTTCACCGGTACGTTCAATAAAAATTGCGGAATTGAAAACATCGTAAAACCGGCCATTGTACTCGCGGGAAGTGATGGTTGCTTCTTCTTTCGAATCGTAAAAAATGAGGGTAGTTGCGCCAAAAATAATTTCGGCACTGGGATACTCCGCAGTAAGTTGGCTCAATCTTCGGTAATGGAAATTAGTATGAAGCTGTGCTTCATCCCAGTCTAACGATGATTCAAAAATAGTTTCCGGGCCGATAATCAGATCCGTTTTTTCGTCTGCTTTCGATCTTGCCAGCCTGATTAATTTTTCGAGTTTTTCATTTTCCGCTGCACGGTCAAATCTTTCGTTATAAGGATCGACATTGGGCTGAAGCACAACTACCTCAATCGGATTACCTTTTTCTGTATAATCAGCATACCTTGTAAAAGAATAAAAAAGTGGCACTACCAATAAAATAACATATCCTGTTACAGGGTAAAACAAACTTCTGAATCCGGCCCGTTTTTTTAAATTTTGCAGGATATTGAAAAAAAGGATATTCATGGTCAGTATCCAGAGGCTGCCTCCCAGCGTTCCGGTATATTCATACCACTGAACCATTTTTATATTGTTTGCAAATCCGTTTCCGAGGGTTAACCAGGGCCATTCAATGTCCCAACGAAAATGAAAAAACTCGAATGAAATCCAGAAAACCACCAGTGCCACATATCCCAGATTCGATTTGAAATACCTGCGGGCAGTGTGGGCCAGCCACCAAACTAGCGACATTAAAAATGAGTTTACCACAATGGCCATTACCGCTCCCAAAAAAGTGGCATAAGCAATCCACCAGGTTGTTACTCCGTTCCAGATTAAAAAAGTCAGAAAAGCATAAAACCAAAAGGAAACACTCCGGTTGGAATCTTTATTTTCAACATAAAACCGATCGATAAAAAGCAGCGGGATCAGGGCAAAAAAAAGTGTCCAGCCGGGAAAACCCAGCCAGGCCAGGCTCAGCAAACCCCCGGATAAAACAGAAAGTCCGATGTGAGTTAAACGTGACATACTACATTAATTTATTGGCAAAAACAGTTTGTTTCTTTTTACCGGTCCGTTCAAACACAAAATCAACCGTGCCCAGCACCAGTCCGCCCCACCAGGCCTGGTTAACAATTACCTGCTCACCGGCTTTATTTTTTAGTTCCACAGGTTTTTCGAGGTAGGAATGAGTATGACCGCCAATTATCAGGTCGGTCATCGAAGTTTCAGCGGCAATAACCATATCGCTCACCCTGTTTCCGCGGTACCGCAATCCCAAATGCGAAAGGCAAACCACAAGGTCGCAATTTTTTTCATTTTTCAGAAAATGTTCCATTTCCTGTGCAACAGTTACCGGATTATTATAAATGGTATTTCCAAAATTCGATTCGCTCACCAGCCCGCTTAATTCAATTCCCAGCCCGTAAACACCGATTTTAATGCCTGAACGGCGAAAAATTTTCCAGCGGGGAAATTTCCCGGAAAGTATGGTATCTGAAAAATCGTAATTGGAACTGATTAACGGGAAATTTGCATTGGGCAGCGGCCCGAGAAGCCCTCTCAAACCGTTATCAAATTCATGATTCCCAAGAGTTCCGGCATTGTAACCCGCGGCGCTCATAAGTTTTAAAATCAGTTCTCCTTTATAGTAGTTAAAATAGGGAGTTCCCTGAAACATATCCCCGGCATCGAAAAGCAGTGTATCCGGATTTTTTTGCCGGTAGTTTTTGGCCAGTTCTGCAATCCGGGCCATTCCCCCTTTTCCTGAATAACGGGGATCGCTGCTTTCAAACGGCTCGATGTGTGTATGAATATCGTTGGTATGCAATATTGAAATGGTAACAAAATCGTCGTTTGCAAGCAATTCATACGGAACAGTCCCGAGAGTCAACCCCGCTGTTCCCAGCCCGATTTTTCTGATGAAATTTCTTCTATTCATTGGTAATTCTTTCATCGGTTTGAACATTTAAAATTTCTCCCTTTTCATGAAGTTTCTCCAAATGGGAAATAATAATATCCCTGATTTTCGCCCCGCTTTCCACAAATTCACTTCTATTTGTCAGCATCTCCAAACCATCGCCTCCTTCGGCAATATAATCATTGGTTACCAACCAGTAATATTCATCTTCCTGTAGCGGAACACCGCCTACATATACTTCAGTAGCTTTTCCACCGGCAATTTTAAATCTTACACCTCCCAAACTGTCCCCGCCTTTGCGGGCAATGGCATCTAAAAATTCAATAATCTGTGTTCCGCTCAACTTCAAAAAAACCATTTCATTTTCAAACGGCATCAATTCATATACTTTACCTACAGTTATTTCACCTCCAGGCAAAAATGTACGAATTCCTCCGTAATTAAAATAAGAAATATCAGGCTGAAAATTATGTGGCGAACCTTTCAGATAGCTGGTCCCTTCTTCCAGCAAAAGATCGGCCAGGAAATTTGTAAGGCTGCTTTCAGGTTTTCCTTTCACCATTTTCTGGCTGCTCACAGCAATTACCCGGTTCATATCTTTTTCCAACATTTTTTTATACGGGAGATAAATATGAACCAATTGGCTGTCGAGTTGGTTTAAGGAGTCTGAAACAACCATGTTATGCGCCATATAAGAGGTTTTGACATAATTTGTTTTACAGGCTCCAAAAATAAAAAGCCAAGTTATTAACAATGTATAGGTGAAAGATCGTTTCATTATAAAAAGTAATATTAAAACTTACAATTATTTTAGCACCAAGTTTGTTATTAGAAGAAATCAGTTAAAAAAAAGTAATATGTTTGGGCCAAACTTACATATAAAAAAATATTTCAGAATTAATTTTATCATTTTTTTGACAGGAATACTCCTGCCTTTAATGCTAAATGCACAAACAAAGGAAGTGGAGGCAAAAAAAGGGGAAGGCATTTACCGGCTGCTAACACGAAACGGTTTATCGGCAGCCAAACACATGGATGCATTTATTGAACTGAATAAAAACAATTTGGGCAGAGACAATGCCTTGTTTGCCGGTGTAAAATATAAACTTCCCGACATTGGTGCAAAAACCCCGCGGCCAGCAAACGCCCGGGTTGCACAGTATGAAATATTTGGAAATGATTATGCTGAGGTAGAAATAAAAAACAACAAACTGGACGGCGCCATTTACTACCTGATAGCCGGACATGGCGGGCCCGACCCAGGCGCAGTGGGAACGTACAATAACCGCATTCTGTGCGAAGACGAATATGCTTACGACGTAACACTCCGCCTTGCGCGGAAACTGATTGAAAACGGCGCTGTTGTATACATGATTATCCGCGACAACAATGACGGGATACGCGATGAAAGCTACCTGGAACCCGATAAAGACGAGCGCTGTTACCCCAACCAGTTAATTCCTATTAACCAGCTAAGAAGATTAAAACAACGCACCGATGCAGTAAACGAACTTTACCTTAAAAACAGGGGGTCTTTTCAACGGATGATAGCCATCCACATCGATTCCAGAAGCCATGGACAAAACATCGATGTTTTTTTCTACCACGACAAACGAAGCACAACCGGTGAAAAAACCTGCCACATTTTACAGGATAAATTTCAGGAGAAATACAATATGCACCAGCCGGGCCGTGGTTATCACGGAACTGTTTCTTCGCGTGGCCTTTACGTAGTTCGAAACACCTACCCGGTGGCGGTTTATATCGAACTCGGAAACATAAACCACCTGCGCGACCAGCAACGTTTCATCCAACCGAATAACCGGCAGGCCTTAGCTAACTGGCTCACAGAAGGACTGATTACCGATTTTGAAACCAATAAATAACTGCGGCAATTGTGCCGGATAACAGGCTTTTTATGAATTAAAAAATTCTTTCATGCTCGATAAAGGCATTTTTGCCCGGAAACTGATTCATTTTTTTACAGGAATCGTCATTTTTCTGCTCACTTATTTCACAGATAAAAACACGTTATTGTGGCTCATTCTCGGCGGATCGGTGTTTGCCTTTTTTACATATCCGGTAAAAAAATTCCACTTTTTACATAAAACAACTTACAAGAGTTTTGGAACGCTTTTTTATCCGCTGGGAATTTTATCGGCCTACCTGGTTTTGTATAACTTTCATTTCAATTATTTCAGAATCGCACTTTTACTGCTTGCTGTTTCCGACACGGCTGCAAACCTTACAGGGAAAATTATCCGGCGCAATACTTATTTCAGGGTTACCCATGAGAAAAAAAGTTTTTTTGGGTTGATTGCATTTGCACTCACTGCATGGGGCATTTTTTACTTGTTTCTTCCCGATTCACTTTTCAGCAATAAATCTTATCTGTTTTTTTTGATTTTAGCAGCCGTTAATTTCGAGGTAATTTCTTTTCGTGGTTCCGACAATCTGAGCATTCCGCTGGGTATGGCACTGATTTTTAGCTCCGGAAATTTTTCTTCGGGAAGTAATTTCAGTTACCTGGCAGGCGTAATTATTGTAATGGCGGCTGGCTGTTACCTTCTTTACAAATGGAAATTTCTGACCCGCTCCGGAAGTTTAAATGCTTATTTACTTGGCGTTTATCTTTTGGGAATTCTGGGGGTTCGCTGGGCAGTTCCGGTAATTATCTTTTTTGTAAGTTCGGTTCTTTTCACAAAATTAAATGCCCGGGCCAATAAAAAGCCTTCAATAATTTCAAAACCGCGTAATAGCTGGCAGGTTCTTGCCAACAGTTTGGCAGCCATTATTTTTTCAGCCATTTATCTTATTTCAAAGGATTCTTTCTTTGTTTTTCTTTTTGCAGCCTCAGTAGCTGCGGTTACTGCCGATACCTGGGCCAGTGAAATAGGGCCGGTTTTTAACCGGAAATGTTTTTCGCTTGCCAGCTTTAAAACCGGGAGGGCAGGAATTTCAGGCGGAGTTTCAGTAGCCGGAAGCCTGGCTGCTTTGGCAGGTTCATTCAG
>JBMCIT010000010.1:0-13876 GCA_048616715.1 Tangfeifania sp.
GCATTATCAATTGAATCAAAAGATTTGATTTCGGAAAGGCCTTTTTTGGCCAATACCATAGTAATAGCAGCAGTCAGGGTAGTTTTACCGTGATCAACGTGGCCAATTGTGCCGATATTGACATGGTCCTTATCCCTTTTAAATGTTTCTTTAGCCATAACTCCAAAATTTTAATTATTATCTAAATTAATTGAGCCGAAGACGAGAATTGAACTCGTGACCTCATCCTTACCAAGGATGCGCTCTACCCCTGAGCTACTCCGGCCAAACACACAAAGAGACAGGAGTTAAAAGCATTAATTACTTAAAACTCCAATCTCATTTTTTGAGCGGGAGACGGGATTCAAACCCGCGACCCTTAGCTTGGAAGGCTAATGCTCTATCGACTGAGCTACTCCCGCTTATATGCATCCCGGCAAAAACGCGGTGCAAAAATACAAAATTATATCAAAAAACAACCGACGAAAATACGCCGCCCGAAAAAAAAGCAATTCAACATTAAAATATCACTGGTTTTTAATCAATTTTACTGATGCCAATTTCACTAAAACCATCAAACTACTTTAATTTCAGATGTTTCTGGAACGCCCCTAAAATGGGTGTGCAAATGTAAAAATATTATTTTAAAAATCTAAAAACTTTCAGCAAAAAATTAATATTATTTGTTTTTAAGCTTTTCCTTATACCTGGTAAGCTGTTTACGTATTGCATCAACGGTCAAATCAGTGGCTTCTTCAAATGTATCGGCTTGTTTCTTGGCAAATAAATATCCGTTGGCCGGTATCGAAAGTTTGATTTCAGCAATCTTGTTTCTTGCAGTCTCGGGTTTCAGCACTTTCAATGTTACTTCAGCATTAATAATACCATCGAAGAAGGTATCGAGTTTTCCCACTTTTTTATTGACGAAATCTACCAGTTTCTGATCGGTAGAAAAATGCACTGAATTAATTATTATTTCCATAGTAACACTTTTTTAGCCCCTTGGATGGGCTTGTTTGTAAATATCATGTAATTTTTCGAATGTGGTATGTGTATAAACCTCGGTAGCTGCAAGGCTGGCATGGCCGAGTAACTCTTTTACAGCATTCAAATCGGCTCCTTTATTCAAAAGATGTGTAGCATAAGAGTGCCGCAAAACATGAGGGCTTTTCTGCTCCAGCGATGTCACATTTTCAAGGTTTCTTTTTACCACCCGGTATATTAACTTTTCGTAAACAGGTTTCCCTTTTTCTGTCACCAGCAAAAATTGTGGGAAATGTCCGATTTCACTGTTTCTTATATCAAGGTATTGAAACAGCAAATTGTTCACTTCCCTGGGGTAAGGAATAATTCTTTCTTTTTGTCTTTTCCCGAAAACTTTAATCAGGTAATTGTTTGTATCGAAATCTGTCTCCTTTAAGTGCAGGAGTTCAGCCAGCCGAATACCTGTGGCATAAAGCAGCGCAACAATAAGTTTATCCCGGCTCCCTTTAAAATCATCGGTAAAAAAGCCGCCATCGAGTAAGTGGTGCAGGTTTTTCTCCTCTACAAAATTGGGCAATTTTTTCCTGATTTTTGGAAGGGGCAGGTTTACCGCCGGATTGGCACCAACAATGTTTTCTTTCATAAGGTAACGGAAAAAAGCTTTAACCGTTGAAACTTTTCTGTTAACCGACCGCGGACTGAGTTGCTGCTCCATCAGGCTTACAATCCAGCTCCTGACAAACTTTGAATCTACCCCGTTAACATTAAATTCCCCGACCATTTCGATGCAGTACTGCACAAATTGATCGAGGTCTTTTTTATAAGCCAACACCGTATGCGAAGAGGTCCTCTTCTCATACTTTAAATAGTTGATAAACGATTCCTGATAGTTCATTTACTTTCTGGCCTGTAAATCAGGAATCACTAACATACTTAGTCTTCCTGACGTTGCAACTTCTCTATGTAAGCAGCTTTCTTAACTTCTTCCCTTCTCTTCACCGAAGGTTTTGTAAACTTCTGACGGTCGCGCAATTCCTTAATTACTCCCGTCTTTTCAAATTTACGCTTAAACCTTTTTAAGGCCCTTTCTATATTTTCGCCTTCTTTTACCGGAATCACAATCATTTTATACTCGGTTTTAAAATTGAGGCGCAAATTTAGAAATTATTCCTTCTAATTCAAATTTAAAAGAAAAAAATAATAATTCCTACCTGCAATATCGATTTAATCTTTTTTAACGGCAGGTCAGGTAATTCCTAAGCTGCTTAACTTTTTCAGCATCAACAATTCCGGCATCCTCAAATTCTTTAAGCGTACGAAATGGGCCATTTTTATTGCGGTAACCGAGAATTGCTTCCACTTCTTCTTTCTCGATGTAAGGGTGCCTTAATAATTCACCATATCCGGCAAAGTTCAGCCTTATTGGCAAAATATGCCCCGGGTCAACTGAAATATTCTGATAAATTTTGTGGTAAGTTTCTTCAGGGAAATGATACACTTCGAGCAACTGATCAACAGAACAATACCCTCCCAGCAACTGCCGGTATTTAATGATACGGCTTGCAAATACACTTCCTATTCCGGGCAGTTTTATTAAATCGAGAGAATCGGCAGTGTTTAGTTCAATACGGATTTCCTGTCCGTTAACTATTCCCTCCGGTGCATTTGCAGTAATTTGCTTTTCAGGTTCAATCAGAATGTTGTTTTTTATGAGCAAATAGAAAGCTGAATCTATCCCGTAAATTTTCAGCAAATCAGCGGGTTTTGAGAAATATCCCCCGCTTTGCCTGTATTTTATAAGATTTGAAGCCTGAAATGCATTCAATCCAAATTCCGACAATTGCAGTGAATCGGCTTTGTTTGGATCTAAAACTCCGGAAATTTGGATTGAAGCCGGTTTTGAATCGTCCGATTCTTTCACGTGTAACCGTTTGGCTTTAATTTCAGGTTCAGGAATAATAATGTATTTTTCAATAGCAGCAAAAATGCTGTCTGTCATCCCGTAAATTTTACGCACATCTTTCAGGCTATCAAATTTCCCTCCGGCCTTCCGGTAATTTAAAATGTTATTTTTTACAAACCGGGGGAGTTGCAGAGAATCGATTCGTTGCTCAGAAATGGTATTCGGGTTGAAACTGAAAAGTGAATGTTGTTGAATCTCAGTACTGTTTTCCTCTTCCCAGGCCTGAAGTGCTTTTTTAAATTCCGAAAAATCGGAATCTGCCTTAAATTGAAGGCCATCAACAACAATCACCAATACAATTACCAGAAAGATAAGGGCACTGAGTGCAATAATACCTCTCCGGTCTTTTTTCGAAAAGTGAAAATATTCTTTCAATAATTGCCTGAAGGATTTTTCCATTCTTCAATGCGCTGTTGAGACGTAACGAATTTAACGCTTTTCTGCCTGAAATACAAGAAAAGCATAATGACAGTACGGGAAAAAAATCAAAAAAACCCGTTCAATTCAACTTTATCAATCCAACACCCTGCAAAAAAATAAAAGCAATGGCAAGCGGTGCAATATATTTAATAATAAACATGTAAAGTGGGACATAACCCGCCTTCAATTCTCCGTTATTCGACAGCTCCTTTTGTGCTTCCTTTTTACCGAGGTACCAGGCCACAAAAAGCACGATGAACAAACCACCTAATGGAAGAAAAATGTTGGCAGAAGTGAAATCGAGCAGGTCGAAAACCGTTAATCCAAATATTTTCACATCGGCCATAGCACTGGACGACAGCACACACATAATTCCAAGAATAGAAACTGAAGCAGTTGCCAGCCAGGTAGCAAATTTTCTTTTCAGTTGCAATTCTTCAACAAAAAATGCAACAATTACTTCCAAAACCGAAATGGTTGATGTAAGCGCAGCCACTCCAAGCAAAATAAAAAACATGAGCGAAAAGAAATATCCGCCAGGCATCTGCTGGAATATATTTGGGAGTGTTATATAAACCAATCGTGTTCCTTCATTCGGGTTTATATTAAATGCAAAAACCGCCGGAAATATTGCCAGTCCGGCCATAATGGCTATAAAAGTGTCGGCAAAAGCAACCGAGAATGCAGTAGACCCCAGGTTATCTTTTTTCCGAATGTAAGATCCATAAGTAATCAGAGTACCCATACCGATACTCAGCGAGAAAAAAGCCTGTCCCAAAGCCTCAAGAACAGTTGAGGTGGTAATTTTGCTGAAGTCAGGTTTAAACAGGAAATTAATTCCTTCTTTTGCTCCGGGTAAAGTAACCGATCGGATAACCAGTGCAAGAAGCAAAACCAACAACACCGGCATCAAAATTTTAGTGTATTTCTCAATGCCTTTTTGTACACCTGCCATAATAATAAAGGCGGTTAGCGCCATAAATACAAAAAACCAGATCAACGGCCGCCAGGTGCTTCCGGTAAAAGAACTAAACATTGCACTAAGCTCGCCGGACGATTTTCCGGCAAAGCCATTTATTACCGACTGGTAAATGTATTCCAGTGTCCAACCGGCCACAGCCGAATAAAATGCCAGTATCATAAAAGCTGCAACCACTCCCATTAACCCTATAAGGTACCACGGACGATTGGGCGCAAGTTTTTTAAAGGAACCGTAAGCATTTTTTTGGGCGCTTCGGCCAATGGTAAATTCCGACAGCATTACCGGAATTCCGATGGCTACAATAAATGCAAGATAAATAATCAGAAAAGCAGCGCCGCCGTTTTCGCCGGCAACATAAGGAAACCGCCAAATATTGCCTAAGCCGATAGCCGAGCCGGCAGTTGCTGCAATTACCCCGAATTTTGAACCAAAAGAATCACGATTTGCGGAAGGTACACCTGACATTTTACAGTTAGTATTAAATTAATTTTTATACCATTGGTTTCGCTATAGGTAGAAACCAAATCGGGGCTAAAAATGCAAAAAAATAATTCAACCGGAAAGTGGAATGAAAAAAATGTATTAATTTTTCAGAAAGGATAGCCAATGGCAAAAGACAGGTTAAAATCGTCGCCGGTATAAGGTCTGTTTCCAATGATCCATCCGTTACCGAGTTGTTGTGAAGGAACGCGCAGTTTCATTCCCACATCGAGCCGGAAAATAAAATAATTAAAATCGAACCGGAACCCGGCACCGGTACCCAAAGCAATTTGTTTATAGAATTCATTAAATTTAAACAACGCTCCCGGCCGGTTATCTTTTTTATTGATGGCCCAAATATTTCCGGCATCCAGAAACAAAGCTGCTTCCAGGAAACTAATCAGGTGGAAACGGTATTCCAGGTTGGCCTCGAGTTTAATATCGCCCGATTGGTTGGGATATGTTCCGGCAGGTGCCCGGTAAGTTCCCGGCCCCAGCGAACGAACCTGCCAGGCCCTGATTCCATTGGCGCCGCCTGTGAAATATTTTTTTTCAAAAGGAAGCACATCAAAATTCCCGTAGGGCAACCCGACACCCAAAAAAGCACGCCCCACCAAAGCGTTGTACCTGTCAATGATGTAGCCATACCTGAATTCGATATCGGATTTTACGTACTGCGCAAAACGGGTATTAAAAAACCGGTAATATTCTGACGTACTAAAACCAACCGTATCAACCACCTGAATTTTTGTTTTATTCATCGCCCGGGCAAGCAAGTCGAGCACATTCCCTGACGATTCGATATTAAAACGCATGTACGAATAATTACTCCTGGTTTCAATTTCCTGGGTATTGTAAACCAGCGAATAATTCATAGCCAGAATGAGGTGGTCGGTAAAACTGCTTTTTATGTACAAATCTTTAATAAAATCAATAAAATCCGGGTCGAACTGGTAAAGTTTTACCATATTGAAATCGATGAAATTCCAGGTGTGGCCCAGTTTTTCTGAGGTCATCCAGTTGTATCCGGCCCTGAAGTTTGAAATTGTACGTGTGTATTCAGGCCGACGCTGAAAATTGTACCCCAGTGTAAAAACTGTTTTGGGCAGGAAGTCGCGAAAAGCATTTATCGCCTGGCCCGGGCCAATCAACTTCGGAATGGTAAGGCTCGATTCCACTCCAAGTTCGCGCGTGTTAAAATACTCTGTGTTTTCTTTCACAACCCTTTGCTGACGTTCAACAGCTCCTTTAAAATTCACCTGCAACATTTCAGCTCCCCTGAACAGGTTGCGGTGCTTGTAATTAAGATTTCCGGCAACACCTAAATTGCCCGAAGTATTTGTGCCTTCCAAATCGAATGAAACGGCCTGTTTACTCATTGGGGCAACCCTGATATGAAAATCGAGCAAATTGGTATCCTGCAAAGCTGAAGGTTTTTCAAACTGAATGTCGATAAACCTGAACTGACGCAACCGGTTAAAGGCATTAAACGTGTTTCTGGCATCGGATAATTTGTACAAATCACCACTTTGCATCTGCAGCAGATTTTCAAAAAGGGAAGGACGATAAGTTATCTGCTTACTTTGATACAGGGTATTTTTGCCCCACCTCACCGTATCGGCAAATTCCCTGTCAGGTTCAGGCTCAGAAGTTACCGGCGCAGCCCCCGGCAATACCGAAATGTAAAAATTATTGAGGTAATGCGGTTCATAATTACGTATTGTATCCCGCCCGCGTGTTCTTCCAATATAAAGATCAAGCATTATTTCTTTCTCATACCGGGAACTGTCGGCAATGTAACTTACATCGTCCTTATTGAAATAAAAATAACCGTTATTCCTGAAAAGTTGTACTATGTTTTCACGTTGCTGTTCAAGCAAATTAAAACCGAACGGAGTTCCCGGGCCGATAAAGTTTTTTACTGAATCGGATTGAAAAAGCGAGTCGAGCCCCGTATCTGAAATGTGATAATCGATATCGTGAACCTGATATTGTTCGCCGGTAGATATAAGGTAATTTACATTTGCCCTTTGCTTTTTTTCTTTCAATTTTACTTCGGTATCAACATTTGCCCTGAAATAACCATGGTTACTTAAATAACGCTTAAGGCGGTCTTCAGAAGCCTGGACCAGCACCGGATCGTAAATAACAGGTGGTTCGCCAATTTTTTTGAGCCAGCTTTCGCTCTTTTCTTTCGACGATAAGTTGTAGAGCCAAAGATAAAATTTAGCGAATCCAAGAATTTTGTAATTCTCCTTCTGACGGATATGCGATTTAGCTTCCACCTTGTTTATTTTGGGATTATCAACCTCTAAATTAACTTTATTAAGCAGATACCTGTCCTCCGGTACATATTTTACAGGAGAACAGGAGAAAAACAAAACTGTCGTAAAAACGACAATCAATTTTGCATAACTGTTTATTTTAGATACTTTCCGCTTGTTCAAAATCATTTTCTTATTTCCTGCAAAAATAATGAAGTGTTTTATATGGAAACAGTAACTTTAACACAATTATTTTACGGGGTAATACTTTAGGCATGATTAGTAAAAATACAATAAAACTTATAAAATCGCTCTTCCAAAAAAAATACCGGCACAAACATCGCCTTTTTTTAGTAGAAGGAGATAAAAATGTAGTTGAAACGCTGCAGTCTGAAATGAATGTTGAACAACTTTTTGCGACTGACGAATTTATTCATAATAACCGGGAATTAATTGAAAATGCGGAAAGAGCAGAGCGGGCTTCTCCCGGTGAAATAAAAAAAGCAAGTTTACTGAAAACCCCTCAAAGTTGCCTGGCACTTTGCACCCTCCCGGATGAAGAAGATTTGCCAGAAAAACCAGATGTTTTTTCATTTTACCTCGACGGGGTGCGCGACCCCGGAAACCTCGGTACCATTATCCGCACCTGCGACTGGTTTGGAATTAGCCAACTGTTTTGCTCCGAAGACACGGTAGATATTTTTAACCCGAAAGTCATTCAGGCCACAATGGGATCTTTTTGCAGGGTACAATTATTTTATACCGGTTTTGAAAGAGTGAAGGATATGGCTAACAATTCAGGGATGCAGGTTTTTGGCACATTTATGGACGGAAAAAGCATTTATAAAAGCCCACTCCCTAAAAAGGCGCTTGTAGTTTTGGGCAATGAGGGGAACGGAATACGAAAAGAAATAGAAAACGCCATGGATCAAAAAATCAGCATTCCACGTTTCAGCAATTGCAATAATAAACCGGAATCGTTGAACGTTGCCGTTTCGGCAGCAATTATTTGTTCTGAATTCAAAAGAAAATCAACAACTTGATTTGCTATTCAAAATGAAAACAAAGGGTGAAAATATTCGGGCGCAAACTTTTTATGGCCTGCGAATAGTACTGGCGTTGGTTGGGCCCGGGAGTTGCCCCGAGTTGATTATTCAACCCAAAACTAAATTTCGCTTCAACTGAAAACCGGAAAAATGTGAAGTAGTGATCCCAGCCTGCTCCAACCTCGGCATAAAAACCGCCGTTGGTCAGTTTTACCAAATCGTCCTTTCCTGTGCGCGAAATATCCTGACGGTAAGCTGGTCCAAATATAATATAGGGCCTGTCGTTGTTAATTCTCCGTGCTTTGTATTTTATCAGCAGCGGAAAATCGAGGTAAGTCGAATGAATGGAATAATATTGCAGCGGATTGTTATAATCGATATCCCAAACCGGAAAATTGTAATACAATTTACGCTCGCCAAACGACAAGCCGGGTAAAAACCGCAGATTGAGGTCCCTTGTTAACCGAAGGCTCGATACAATTCCTACCGTAAATCCCGGAACAACCTCCGAAATATCAGCATAAACAAAATCTCCGCCTACAATTCTTTTTTCATCTAACTGCCATTCTCTTGAAACAAAATCAGGGTTCTCTCCAATCGGATTGTAATGTGTAACGGCTAAATCCATGGTATTCAACCCGAGGGTAAAACCAAAATGAATCAATTTATCGTCGAAAGTGTTCATGTGGTTCACCTTTTGCTTCTGGGCAAAAGCTCCCACAGTGGCGAGCAGAACTATTATGAAAGCTAAATTCCTTTTCACGTTGCTAAATCAATTCATTTTATTCTCAAACAAATAAAGTGATTTTTTATTGTATTATCATTCAAATTTCAGGCTTTTGAGCTTCATATACCGATGCTATTCCAAAAGTCTGTGGCAGCCACCTGCACTTTTCGAACCCGGTTTTTTTCAGGACAGAAATAAATGCCGCCCCATCAGGAAACTCTTTAACTGATTCGGGCAAATAGGTGTAGGCACGGCTGTCTTTTGAAACCATCCGGCCAAGCATAGGCAAAATACGGTTGAAATAAAAGAAGTAAAGTTGCCGGAAAGGTGCTTTACGGGGTTGCGAAAATTCAAGAACAATAAACACTCCTCCGGGCCTTAAAACGCGGTTTATTTCGGAAAGGCCCTTTTCGAGGTTTTCGAAATTACGAACACCGAATGCTACAATTGCCGCATCAAAAGTTCCGGCAGCAAACGGGAGATTTTCAGAATCGGCCTTTCGTAATTCAATAACATTGTCCAGTCCTCTGTCTTTCAATTTTTTTCGCCCTACATTCAGCATTCCTTCCGATAAATCGATACCCGTAACCTTTTCAGGATTCAATTTCTTGGCAGCGATGGCAAAATCACCTGTTCCGGTTGCGATATCGAGAATATTTTTGGGCCGATGCGGCCGGAGCAGTTTAATGGCTTTTCTGCGCCAGACTTTATCGATATTCAACGAAAGCAAATGGTTTAAAAAATCGTACCGGCGGGAAATCTGGTCAAACATTTCTTCCACCTGATCTTTTTTACTTTTCCCGGAATTTGTATAAGGAACAACTGCCATTTACCTGATTAACAAAAGGAGTGCTTTTTCGAAATGCATCCCCGGATCATAAGCCTGAAGACATTTTATCGATATATCCCAGTGAATTATCATCGATGCGTATTTCGCCCCTGGTAACGTGCCCGATTGTAAAAAACGGGATGTTCAGTTCATACAATGCATCTACAAAATCATCCTCATTGCCAGGCTCCACTTCCACACAAACCCGCCCCATGGCTTCGCCAAACATAAAAGAATCAATCCGTGTTTCGGCTGCAGTTGTAATATCAAATCCAAGCTCATTGGGAATGGCAGCGCGCAATAAAGTAAAAAACAAACCACCTTTGCCAACAGGGCTGGCACTTTCAATCAGATTTAATTTTTGCAAGTGTTTGAGCGCTTCCTGCACCTTCACTTCATCATTAATATCGAAGTGGGGAAGTGGGGAATTTGCAATGCCATGATAGAATTCAAGGTACTCCGATGATCCAATGTCATCAACCATCCGTCCGATTAAAAATATATTGTTTCCTTTTTTCTTGAAAGCATGAGTGGTAAGTTTCTCTTTATTGTCGAGCATGCCAATCATGCTGACAATAATGGTTGGCGGCACAGGCCCATGTCCGGAAAAATGATCGAACCTGATTTTGCGGTCAGAAATTTTAAGATTGAATTTTTGAGCAGCGTTTTCCAGGCCTTTTTTTGCGCCTGATGCAATGTATTGCCCGTTTGGATCAGCAAAATTAATGTGGTACAAAAAAGCGCTGATCGCAATGGGTTTCACACCCATACAAAGCATTTTACGGGCAGCTCTCGCAACCAGGATTTCAGTCCCTTTTTTCGGATTATTTTCCAAATGATGGTGAAATGCGTGCGTGCTCATGGCCAGGCTTGAACCTGTCGAATCAAGGTCAAACAAACCAATTTCATCATTGTCGCCCTCTCCAATCGAATCGGGTGAAATGCCCATTTCACCAAAATCATTAAAGTAATTAATGCTCGAAAGATTTGGGTTTACCATCAGCGAAAATATAACATTTTCAATGTTTTCCGGTTCAGGAACAGAGTCAATGGAAAATTCCGTTTCCTGCTTGATTATTTCATTCATAAAACCTGATTTATCGTGTAAAAATAGAAATAACAAAGGTAATTAAGTACCTGATTTATCCATACGTTTTAATGTTTTTTTTAACTTCGGGAATTATTATTTCCGGCTTCGCAAAAAGGGCATTTTCCTAACTATCAAATGCATGCGAATTAACATTACCAGGCAGCCGGGAAATGAAAGTTTCAAAAATTACAATTCAGAAACCAATGGTTAATTAAGAGTTATTAAAGATGAAAAAAACAGCACTAATTACCGGGGCAACGGCAGGAATTGGAGAAGCAACCGCCCGGCTGCTTGCCAAAAATAATTTCAACCTCATTGTTACAGGTCGCAGGAAAGATCGTCTGGAAGACCTAAAAAACAAAATCTTAAAAGATTCAGGTGCAGAAGTGATGGCAATGAACTTTGACATCAGAAACCCGGAGGAAACTGAAAACGCCCTAAAAAATTTACCTGCTGAATGGCAAAAGATTGATGTATTGATAAACAATGCCGGGCTGGCTGTGGGGTTAGGTACTGTTGCCGACGGAGTTTTAGACGACTGGGAACGAATGATAGACACCAACATAAAAGGTGTGTTGTACATTTCACGGCTGGTTTCGCAATCGATGATAAAAAACGGGGCAGGACACATTGTAAATATTTCATCGATTGCCGGAAAAGAAACCTACCCGATGGGAAATGTTTATTGCGCAACCAAACATGCGGTTCAATCACTTACAAAAGGTATGCGTATCGATTTTCTGAAACACGGCATTAAAGTAAGCTCGGTTTGCCCGGGGGCGGTGGACACCGAATTTTCGGTTGTCAGGTTTAAAGGCGACGAAAAACAAGCTCAAAAAGTGTACGATGGCATTACCCCGCTTTATGCCCGCGATGTTGCCGAAACCATCCTGTTTGTGATTACGCGTCCGCCACACGTCAACATCGACGATATTTTGGTAATGCCAACCGACCAGGCCTTTTCGCGCGATTTTAACCGAAAGTAACTTTACTTGAAAATTGTATTAAATTTGTGTAGCCAGAACAATTAAAAATGCCGGAAACAATAGTAATAACACCAGTTAAAAATTCGCCCGAAACAACCAGACAAACCATCGAAGCAATTTGTCAGTCGGAAGCTGATTTTGAATATTATGTATACAATGATTTCAGTGATAATCACACCAGGGCCTTGCTGGAAGAAACCAAAGAAAAATACGGTTTTACCCTGATTCATCTGGAAGATGTTACAACCAATCCATCGCCCAACTACAAGCTGGTGCTGGAAATGGCACAAAAAACGGCGCTCGAAAAAAAGCTGCCCCTCATTATTATTGAATCGGATGTAATTGTAAAACCCGATACAATTCAAACTCTTATCAACCTCAATAAAGAGAAAAAGAACCCCGGACTTATTGGCGCCATTACGGTAGATAAAAACGGAAAATACAATTTCCCCTACAGCTATGAAAAACTAAAAAACAACAAAACAATTAAAACATCGCACAGCCTGAGTTTTTGCTGCACCATACTTTCTGCTGAATTTCTAAATAGTTTTGATTTTAAAGACCTGTCGCAAAAAAAGGATTGGTTCGATGTTTCAATTAGCCGCCAGGCCAAAAAATCGGGATTCAGTAATTACCTGGCAAAAGGAGTTCGGGTACTGCACCTCCCCCACTCGAGCCGCCCGTGGAAAAACCTGAAATACAGCAATCCGCTGCTTTATTACTACCGAAAATTTATTCAGAAAAAGGACCGCATTTGAATGGAAAAAGGAAAGTTATATCACTCGCTTAAAATATCCGGCCACGTTTTGTTCTGGCTGGCAAGTATCGGGTTAATGCTCTTCTTTTTCTATTTCAATGAACAAAGAGTCCATTTCGATTTACAAGTAATTATTAAGGCAATGATTGCGAACCTGGGTTTTGCAATGGGCGTTTACATTAACCTGTATGTACTAATTCCCCGTTACCTGAAAAAAAAGCAATATGTATTTTATGTATTTTGGCTGGTAATTTTACTGAGCGCCTCAAGCATAACCATACAGTTGCTGTTTATTTATCCGCTCAGAAATGTGCTTGAATTGAACGACGATTTAAAATCATTTGATCCAAACCTGCATTCAGCCTACTTTTTTGCCACGCTGATTTATGTGGCATTAACATCGTTTCTGAAATTTATTAATGAATGGCTCGAAATGCAGGATCTGAATTTAAAGCTCGCCCGCATCGAACAACAAAAACTGGAAGCCGAGCTAAAAACATTGAAAGGACAGCTTAATCCGCATTTCCTGTTTAATTCGCTCAACAATATATATTCGCTTGCACTTGTTCAATCTGAAAAAGTGCCCGGTTTAATTCTTCGCCTTTCTGATTTAATGCGTCACATTATATACGATTCAAGGGAAAAATACATTTCGCTCGATAAAGAAATCGAATTTGTAAACAATTTTATCGCGCTGCAAAAAATAAGAACGCCCGATCATGTAAATATAAACTACGAAATAAACGGGGAAATTCCGTCGGCCAAAATTGCGCCCCTGCTGTTCGAGCCTTTTATCGACAATGCCTTTAAACATGGCTTGCCCGGAAATGAAAAACAGGATTATATCGCTATTCATTTCGATTTTAAAAAGCAGGGTGAAATCAGGTTTCATATCGAAAACAATTTCGACAAATCAGAAAAAACTGCGAAAAAACATAGCGGAATAGGTGTCGGAAATGTAAAACAAAGGCTCAGGCACCTGTACAGCCCAAAAGATTACTCGCTGGATATTTCAATCCAGAATAATGTTTATTCAGTTACCCTTCAACTAAAACTTATCTGATATGAAACTAAAAGCCATCATTGTAGACGATGAGCCGCTGGCTCAAAATGTAATAGAACAATATGCGTTAAAAATACCGGAACTGGAAATAGTTGAAAAATGCAACGATGCAATTTGTGCGCATAAAACATTGCAGGAAACCCAGGTAGATCTGATTTTTCTGGACATAAACATGCCGAAACTTTCAGGCATTTCGTTTCTTAAAAATTTAAAGGATGCACCACTCGTAATTTTCACGACTGCTTATTCTGATTATGCCCTCGAAGGTTATGAGCTGGAAGCAGTGGATTACCTGAAAAAACCATT
>JBMCIT010000011.1:0-13813 GCA_048616715.1 Tangfeifania sp.
TGAAATTCGTTTTGTTTTAAACTTTAAAGGAAAAGTATAGACCCATGTTGAAACTTTTATTGATCCAGGCCGACCCAACCACCCAGATGGATACGTTGGTCACAGAACCCGAAGGAATCTCGACAAAATTCATCGATTTGGCATTAAAAGGCGGATGGATTATGGTTCCGATTGTTTTATTGTCGATTATTGCCGTTTACATATTTTTCGACAGGTATTTCGCCATTAAA
This sequence comes from Tangfeifania sp., assembly GCA_048616715.1. GTDB lineage: Bacteria > Bacteroidota > Bacteroidia > Bacteroidales > Prolixibacteraceae > Tangfeifania. The sequence goes on from JBMCIT010000011.1 coordinate 231, forward strand.
AAGGCCGGAAAAATCGATACCAGTTTATTGGAAAAAATAAAAATCTACATCACCAGTGGTAAAATTGATGAAGCCATCAATTTGTGCCGAAGCAGCCCAAACCCTGCTGCACGGATGCTGGAAAAAGGCATCAGCCGGATTGGACGGCCGCTGACCGATGTAAACGAAGCCATTAACAATGTCGGGAACCTCGAGATTTCGAAACTTGAGAAAGGTTTGCCTGTTTTGGCATCGGTAGCAGGAGGCGCACCAATGATCGGATTTCTTGGCACGGTTATGGGAATGATCCAGGCGTTTTACGACATGGCCAATGCCGGAAACAACATCGATGTAACGCTGCTTTCGTCGGGTATTTACCAGGCTATGGTAACAACAGTTGCTGGTTTGATTGTTGGAATTATCGCCTATTTTGCATACAATATTCTGGTGGCCAATGTTGAAAAAGTAGTTTTTAAAATGGAAGCAACTACTTCCGAGTTTATGGATATATTGAACGAACCCGCTTAAAAACAGTACAATGGCACTGAAACGTAGAAATCGTGTTAACGCCGCTTTTAGTATGTCGTCAATGACAGATATCGTTTTTCTGTTATTGATTTTTTTCATGGTGACCTCTACTTTGATAGCGCCTAATGCCCTGAAATTATTGCTTCCGCAAAGCAACAATCAAACTGCTGCAAAGCCCATAACCACCATTTCAATAACCAAAGATATACAATATTATGTTAACGATGACGGTGCACTCAAAAGGGTATCATTCAGCGAAATAGAACCATTTCTTCAAAACAGGTACGGCGTTGGAAACGACGATATTTATATTTCGCTGCATGCAGACAAATCTGTTCCGTGGGATGAAATTGTTAAAATTATGAACATTGCCCGCCGGAATAAGTATAAAATGATAGCGGCAACATCGTCAGATTAGAAGAAGGTGAATGATTAATGAGTTTTTTTAAAAAACATAAAAGAGGAATTGCAGGGACGATTATTTTTCATACAATCGTTCTGCTATTACTGATATTTCTGGGATTCTTTACACCGCTGCCCTTGCCAGGTGAAGAAGGAATTCTTGTGAATTTCGGCGACAGCGAACAAGGATTGGGACAACAGGAACCCCGTCCGCAAAGTAGCGAACCCGCTCAACAAGAACCGGTTCAGCAACAGGAGCAGGAAGAAACAACTCCCCCACCCCCGCCACCAACAACTCCTCCACAGCAATCGGAACCTGAGCCTGCCGAAGAAGAGGCAATGACCCAGGATTACGAAGAAACCGCTGCAATTGATGCTGCCGAGAAAAAACGGCAGGAAGAAGAAGAACGCCAACGAAGAATTGAGGAAGAACGCCAGCGCCAGCAGGAACTGGAAGAACAACGCCTGGCTGAACTTGAAAGACAACAGCAGGCAGAAATAGAAAGAGAGCGCCAGGCTGAACTTGAGCGCCAAAGACAAGCCGAGCTCGAACGCCAGCGGCGCGAAGAAGCCGAACGTAAAAAACGTGAAGAGGAGCAACGGAGAATCAATGAAATAAATGAACGCGCCCAGGGCGCTTTTGGCGGAAACAATCAGGGAACTGAAGGACAGGGAAACAGTGACAGCCAAAGCCAGGGGGCAACATTCCCGGGCGGGAACCAGGGTGTACCAACCGGCGATCCGGATGCCGGAAACTATGGCCCCGGGGGAAGTGGTTCCGGCGATCAGGGCTCAGGGGTTTCATATAGCCTGACAGGGCGCTCAGTTAACTCTTTGGAAAAACCAGATTATCCGGGCAACGATGAAGGACTGGTGGTAGTTAAGATTACAGTAGACCGTTATGGAAAGGTAACAGCCGCCGATCCGGGCGCCCGCGGAACAACCATAATGGATCAAAGCTTTTGGAATGAAGCCCGGCAGGCTGCCCTGAAAACAAAGTTTAATACAGATGAAGATGCACCGGCTTTTCAGCAGGGAACCATTTCGTACCGATTCACCCTCGATTAAACATACTTTCTAAAAAATTTTAAAAATTCACAAAAAGCTTTATTAAGTTAAGCGATTCTTCTATTTTTGAACCGGTTTTTTTAATGTTGAACCAGCTATTATTTTAAAAGAAGAATGAAAATGAAACCATCGTTAATATTTATAACAGTAGCACTGTTTTTTGCTGCCTGCACACAAAATCAGGACCAAAACGAAAAATACCTGGAAGATCCGGTTGAACTCGTCAATCCGCTCATGGGAACCGATTCGGAATTCAGCCTGAGTAACGGAAATACATACCCGGCTATCGCACGCCCGTGGGGAATGAATTTCTGGGCGCCGCAAACCAATGTAATGGGCGACGGCTGGATGTACCAATACGACGCCTATAAATTGCGTGGTTTTAAACAAACCCACCAGCCCAGCCCGTGGATTAACGATTACGGTCAATTTTCAGTTTTTGCGACTACCGGTTCCCCGGTTTTCAACGAAAATGAAAGGGCCAGTTGGTTTTCGCATAAAGCTGAAACCGTAAAACCTTATCATTATGAAGTTTATCTGGCCGACTACGATGTGGAAGCTGCTTTTACCGCTACCGACCGGGCTTCCATGTTTGAATTCAAATTTCCTGAGAACGACAGCTCTCAAATCATTGTGGATGCTTTTGATGGTGGCTCATATATTAAAGTGATTCCCGAAGAAAATAAAGTGGTTGGATACACTACGAAAAACAGCGGCGGTGTGCCTGCCAATTTCAAGAACTGGTTTGTGGTTCAGTTTAACAAACCTTTTAAAACGCATTATATTTCAGACAATGAATCCATTTTTCAGGATAAAAATGAGTTGAAAGACCTTCATACCGGAGCAATTTTACAATTCGACACAAAAAGTGACGAAGTAATTCAACTTAAAATTGCTTCATCATTTATCAGTCTTGAACAAGCCGAACTGAACCTGGAACGCGAAATCGCCGATAAATCGTTCGACGAATTACTTGCCGAGGGAAAAAATGCCTGGAACGAAGAACTCGAAAAAATAAAAATACAAACAAAAAATATTGACAACGCCCGGACTTTTTACAGCAGTTTGTACCGGGTTTTACTGTTTCCCCGAAAATTTTATGAATACAATGCTGACAATGAAATCGTTCATTACAGTCCGTATAACGGCGAAGTTTTGCCGGGCTACATGTTTACCGACAATGGTTTCTGGGATACATTCAGGGCGGTTTTCCCGTTCTTTACGCTGATGTACCCCGACCTGAACAGCAAAATTATGCAGGGACTTGTAAATACTTACAAAGAAAGTGGCTGGTTGCCGGAATGGGCCAGCCCGGGCCACCGCGACTGTATGATAGGCTCCAACTCCGCATCTTTAATTGCCGATTCTTATTTGAAGGGGATTCGCGGATATGATATTGAAACACTCTACGAAGCGATTCTGAAAAATACTGAAGGAAAAGGCCCGGTAACTTCAGTGGGCCGTTTTGGTGCAGAATATTACAATGAGTTGGGCTACATACCTTATGATGTTGGAATACGCGAAAACACCGCCCGTACGCTTGAATACGGATATGCTGATTACTGTATTGCCGAACTGGCAAAGGAACTCGGAAAACCGCAGGAAGAAATTGAGCTTTTTGAAAAACGTGCCCAGAATTACAAAAATGTATTCGATCCGGAGACGAAACTGATGCGTGGAAAAAACGAAGACGGTACTTTCCAGTCGCCATTCAATCCTTACAAATGGGGCGATGCTTTTACTGAAGGAAATAGCTGGCATTATACCTGGAGCGTGTTTCACGATGTGGAAGGTTTGGCACAACTGATGGGCGGGCACGGTGAATTTACAGCAATGCTCGACTCTGTGTTCGAAGTCCCGCCAATTTTCGATAATTCATATTACGGATTTACCATTCACGAAATCAGGGAAATGCAAATTGTGAACATGGGTAATTATGCACATGGTAACCAGCCGGTTCAGCACATGATTTACCTGTACAATTACGCCGGGCAACCGTGGAAAACACAACAACACATCCGTGAGGTGCTGACAAAACTTTACCAACCGACACCCGACGGCTATTGCGGCGATGAAGACAACGGACAAACTTCGGCCTGGCATGTATTTTCATCACTGGGTTTCTACCCGGTTTGCCCGGGAACACCGGAATATGTAATTGGCACACCACTTTTTGAAAAGGTAAAAATGGAACTGCCAACCGGAAATACACTGACCATCAGCGCACCTGGCGCAGATGAAAATTATTACATTCAAAGTGCTGAATTCCAGGGAAAAGAACTTGATACATCTTACCTTAACCACCATGAATTGCTACAGGGAGGAACCTTAAAATTTGAAATGGGTGAAACACCCAATAAAAATTTATGGGCCTCACCCGAAAGTTTCCCGTTTTCAGTGACAAAAATCAATGAATAATTATTCTGGTTTGCTGTCATTTGTATAAAATTTTACAAAATGGCATTCCTCAGGAAAGAAAAATTATTCAGCAGGCAGTGGTTTATCGACTACTCCCTGATTTTGATTGGTTCCTTTATTTTAGCGGCGGGTTATGTGTATTTCATAACTCCGCATAAAATTGTTCCCGGTGGTGTTTACGGCATAGCCATCGTGGTGCATTACTTAACCGAAGGAGTTTTTTCTTTCTGGCCCGAGGGAATTCCCATCGGACTTTTCGGGCTTGTTTTGAACATTCCGCTTACCATTGCCGGAATCAAAATTCTGGGACCACGGTTTGGAGTGAAAACCATTGTGGGGTTTGTACTGGCTTCGGCTTTTATCGATCTGATTGCTTACCTCCGCCCCGAAAGTTATGCACCGCTCGTCACCGATGTGTTGCTTTCGTGCATTTATGGAGGAGTTTTAATTGGCGCAGGATTAGGTTTGATTTTTAAATCGAGGGCCACATCCGGCGGTTCGGATATTATTGCCATGATAATTGCCAGATACACCCGGATACAGCTCGGACGGCTTATGATTTATGTTGATTCAGTAATTGTACTGCTCGGGTTGGCGGTGTTTCAGGACTGGCACATTCCGTTGTATTCATTGATTGTTATTTTCATAACAGGCCGTGCTATCGATCTTATCCTCGAAGGAGCCGATTACAACAAAGCATTGCTCATTGTCTCAAAAAAACACCATGAGATCAAAGAAAAAATTTTGAATGACCTGGAACGTGGCGGCACTTATCTGAAAGGTGAAGGCATGTTTACGTCCGAAGAAAAGCATATCATCTATACGGTAGTCAGCCGGCGCGAAGTGGCTATTCTGGAAGAATACATCAGCCGTATCGATCCGGATGCTTTTATTACTGTTATGGATGCCAGGGAGATTCTTGGAGAAGGATTTCAAAACCTGGGGAAAAAAGTAAATCCGAATTAAAATTTATCTTCGACATTCACGTTTTATTTTCGACTATTTACCGAATAAATTCGACTGGATTTCCAAATCAGGCAATAAATAGCCCGATATTTTGTAAATTTGGGCGAATTCAGAAAGCTTCATTAAAAGCCATGAAAAGAGGTTCCATAATCTTTTTTATATCATGTTTAATTGCTTTTAACTCAACTGGGCAGTCAGTTGGTTTGGTTTTAAGCGGGGGGGGTGCAAAAGGAATGGCGCATATTGGCGTTATTCGTGTGTTGGAAGAAAACAATATTCCCATCGATTATATTTCCGGAACATCGATTGGGGCCATTGTGGGCGGTTTGTATGCCGCCGGTTACTCGCCCGATGAAATGGAGGAACTTTTTCGTTCAGATGATTTTTACTTTTGGTCCACCGGGCGTATCCAGGAAGAGTACCGCTATTATTTTAACCAGCCCGAGGCTACTCCTTCGTGGCTCGAACTAGGCGTTGAAAGAAAAGAAGATAAGTTAAAAGTACTGCCGCCTACCAACATCATCCCGGAAGAACAAATGGATTTTGCTTTTATGGAATTGCTGGCTTCCACAACTGCTGCATGTAAAAGCCGGTTCGACAGTTTAATGGTGCCTTTCTTTTGTGTAGCTACCGATGTTTACAACAATAAACCTGTTATTTTACGTGAAGGTGATTTGGGAGAAGCCATCCGGGCATCAATGACAGTCCCCCTCTATTTTAAAGCCATCAAAATCAATAATACGCTTCTGTTCGATGGTGGGATTGTAAACAATTTTCCACACGATATGATGATGGATATTTACAACCCCGATATTATTATCGGGCACAAAGTAGCCGACGATAGTAGAATGCCCGAAACTGACAATGTAATGGAACAAATTACCAACATGGTAATGCGGCCCACCATTTATGATATTCCGCCTGAACAAGGTATACTGATGGAAACCAAATTTAAAAATGTTGGGATGCTCGATTTTCAGAAATTGGATTACACAAAAGAAAGAGGTGAAGAAACTGCCCGCATGTTTATCGACAGTATTAAATCGCGTATTGAAAAAAGGATTACTGTTGAAGAAGTTACGCGGAAAAGAGAAGCTTTTAACCATAAAAAACCGCAACTGTTTTTTCAGAATATTCAGGTGGAAGGAATTGAAGATCCCATGCAGCGGCAATTCATCATTCAGTCGATTAAACACCGCTACGATGTGATTTCTTTGAACCTGCTAAAAAAAGAATATTTTAAATTAATTGCCGACGAACACCTTCGTTCTATCCGGCCGGTTGCGCATTACAATCGCGAAACCGGGTATTTTGATTTGCACCTGAAAGTGGAACCCGAAAAAAAAATCCGGATTAATATCGGCGGAAACATTTCGACCAAACCCATCAACCAGGGATTTGCGAGCCTCGATTACCATGTTTACAACCGGCGTGCCTACACGCTCAGTTCAAACATCTATTTTGGAAGGTTTTACAGCTCTTTTAAAGTTGGCGGACGTATTGATTTTCCCACGCGATTGCCCTTTTATTTATCAGGCTATTCCACCTTAAACCGGTGGGATTTTTTTACTTCGAGTTCCGAACTGTTTTTCGAAGATGTGAGGCCACCCTTCATTGTTCAGGATGAATACAATTTCAGACTGGAAGCTGGAATACCGCTGGGATTACATTCGAAATTCTATGCCGGAGCAGCATTTGTAAATTCTACCGACGAATATTACCAGACTGACAGGTTTAAAAAAGAAGACGAACCTGACAAAACAAAATTCAATGCCTTTGCATCGAAAGTGGGAATTGAAAATAATTCGTTGAATTACAAACAATATGCAACAGAGGGAGAATTTAACCGCATTTCTGTTAATTATATTACCGGAAAAGAAACCAATGAACCCGGCACAACTTCAACTGCATCGGTTGAAAGCAGTAATAATCATCGCTATGTGCTTGCCAAAGCTTCTTCGCTAAAATACTGGAACATTGGCAGCCGGTTTACTATTGGAACACAGGCAGAGGCTGTTTTCAGCAATAAAGAACTTTTTCAGAATTACCGTTCCACACTGCTGGCTGCTCCCGGCTACTATCCTACAGCTCACAGCAAAACAATTTTTGTGGAAAATTTTCATTCAAATAACTACCTTGCAGGCGGTTTGAAATTTTTGTTTCATTTTTCACCTTCTACACATTTAAGGCTCGAAGGACATGGATTTGTGCCGGTCAAAGAAGAATTAAGAAACGAAAATCTTTCAGCATATCGTAACCCCGACCTTTTGGGCAACTACTATTTGCAGGGAATGGCAGCGCTTGTTTACCACACCGGGCTGGGGCCGCTTAGTTTGACAATGAATTATTACGAAAAACCAAATACCAGGTTATTCCTGACATTTAGTTTTGGTTATACACTTTTCAATAAAAAAGGTTTTTAATAACGCTGCTTCATTTCCTGCGGTAGCATCTTACCCAGTCGGTTTCAAACTGCACCGGCAATTTCGAGCCAGGAATTTCAAAAACAACCAGGCTGAACAAATCCAGGTGAAGATTGAAATCGATTTTCTGGTTTTCCAGTTTTAAAACTTCTGTTTCATTGATTTTCCAGGTGAGTGCCGACCCGTTTTTTTCAAGGGTAAAAATATACCACTTGTTTTTATGCAGGTTTGAAATATCGAGCCCGTCCACTTTCATTTTGCCGGCATTCATGGAATGCGCCACGCCCAGCCTGTTTTTTGTACCCATTTCAAGGAGCATGATTCGCGGAGAAACAAATTCTCCCTGCAACATTGCTGAACTGACTACTTCCTTTATGGGATTGAATTTTATTTTGGCCTCAAAAATTCCGTCTTTTTGCTTAAAACTTTTGTTGTTTGAAAGTATTCCGGTGGTAAAATCAAACCTGGCTGGCACAAAACCGGCAGGCATTTTCCAAATCATTCCTTCGGCGCTTTCCCGACGGGTTTCAATGATTAGTTTATCATTTATTTTAATGTTCCTGCCGTCGGTAAATGTGTGCAAATCTCCTGGCATAGAGTGGTTTCCTCCCGGTAAATTTTCAGCCCACAAACTTTTGGTCGACCATTTTTCTTTATCGGGCGTATTTTCCGTGAAATTGTCTTCAAAACTAACTTCCCACTCCCTGAAAAAACTAAAGGCATTGGTGTCTTTGTACTTGAAGTACTTTACAAGGTGTGGCAGTTTTTTCATTTCCAGGTAATGCTGTTCTTTGCTGTAATCGTCTGTTTTTTCCCATTTCTTTTCATCTTCGAGGTATTCTTTGCGGGTTTTAAAATCAACGGATGAAACGATCTCCTTCAATTCAAGAAAACGCCGGTATTCCATCGAATCTTTTACATCGTAATAATTTCTCAGCAACGATGATTTTTCAAACTTCAAAAAGAATTTTACATCATCGCGGGAAGCGAGTTCCTTAAACCGTTTCCACTTTCTGAAAGCATCTGTTTTTTCAAATTTCTTCTTGTCTTTTAAATAATCAACCCGTTTTTTAAATTCTTCGCTTTCAATGGTTTCTTTTAGTTCATTGTACCTTTTCAGGTTATAACTATCAACGGTTTCGTGGTAAAGTTTTAATTTTTTTGAATGCTCGAATTTGAGGTACGATTTGATTTCCGGATCTTTTTTAAGCTCTGCAAATTCTTTTTTCAGCAACTTGTCGGTTTTGGGTGCATCTTTCAGCTCAAAATACCTTTTCAGTTTTTCGGATTCATAAAAATCATTGTGTTTCTTTAGCGTTTCCGAATTGTGTAAATCAAGATATGCTTTAATTCCAGGCGACTTTTTCAGCTTGTTGAATTCAGCCAGCTTTTTTTCTTCAGATGAACCTCTGAAAGTTTCACGTTTTATTTCGTCCTTTTGCTTTTTATAATTTCCTTTTTCAATAAAATCGAGCAATGTGCGGTATTCACTTATCAGTTCTGAATCTTTTAACGACTGGTAGCGTTTAAATTCTGCCGAATCCCTTAATTTAAAAAACTTTTTAAAAGGCTTTGAATTTTTAAGCTTTTCATATTCTTTTAGCTGGTTGTATTCTTTGCTATCCTTAAAATGAAGCCCCCGGATTTCAGCTTTGCGCTTTTTAAATTCACCGGATTGAATGTATTTCTCCAGTTCGAGAAATTCTTTCAATTCATCGGATTCAGCTACTCTGTTAAATTCCTCATAATCTTTTTGCAGCAAATCGCGTTGTATTTCAATTTTTTCAACGGGTTTTATCTTACCCAGTAGCTGAAGGGAAAATATTCTAAACGACATTGTCCGGCTTTTATGGTTTATATTTTCAAAAATAGAAATTTACCTTGTTAATTCTAAAATATTATCATTATTAGTTGATTTGCGGTATAAAAATTTTTAACTGTTTTTATTGCTTTACAGTTTTTTCAACCACGATTCTGCATTTTTTAATTCTGAGGATTGCTTGTTTTTAACTGCAAAATCGAACCCCGGCTGTAATGCGTATGCGCCATATTCGCCTGATTTGCCCAGGGCAATATAACCTATCTGGTGCTGTTCATAGTCAGGTATTTTTTTAACAATTCGTTTTACAGCTTCTTCACATGCTTTTTTGGGAGACATGCCGTTGCGCATAAATTCTACCACCAGGAACGACCCGAGCGTTTTCATTACCAGTTCTCCGGAGCCTGTTGCCGCTGCCCCGCCAACTTCGCCGTCGACAAAAAGCCCGGCGCCAATAATGGGCGAATCCCCCACCCTGCCATGCATTTTATAAGCCATGCCGCTGGTTGTGCAGGCCCCGCATAAACGGCCCTCGCTGTCAACTGCCAACATGCTGATGGTGTCGTGGTTTTCTTCCAGTTGGTTTTCAATATTTATTTTCGGGCTGAATTCCTGTTTTTCTTTCTTCCACCTTTTCCATTTTTTGCGCATTTCGGGTGTAAGCAGCTTTTCTTTTTCGAACCCGTTTTCAAGCGCAAATTCCAGGGCTCCTTTTCCGGAGAGCATTACATGGGGGGTTTTTTCCATAACCAAACGCGCCACCGAAATGGGGTGTTTAATGTGCTGAAGGAAAGCTACCGAGCCGGCATCTCCTTTTTCATCCATAATACATGCATCGAGGGTAACCTTTCCATCAGCATCGGGAATGCCGCCGTAACCCACTGTAATTACACCCGGATCTGCTTCAGGTATCCGTACCCCGGCTTCAACTGCATCGAGCGAATAACCGTTTTGCGAGAGAATTTCCCAGGCGGCTTCGTTGGCCGGCACCCCGTGTTTCCAGGTGGAAATTACTACAGGCCGGGTTATTTCAGAAGACATTTCTGCTGAAAGTAAATTTTTTGATAAACCTATTCCCGCAACTCCCAGTGCGCTTTTTGCAATAAACGAACGTCTTGAAACCATATCTCAAATAATTATTAGCTGTTTATATTTTAAAAATTCTCCTGATAATCAATATTACAACCCGATTAATCAAATATCTTACCACAAAAATGTGAATGAACTTTTTATTCATTTGAAAAATCCTGAAGGGTTTTCCGGTATTTTGAAAAAGCAACGGCCCGCGAAATAAAACCGAGGTACCTGCCATTATCGATTACAGCAAGGTTATAGCGGCCCGATGTTTCAAATTTTTCAGCCACCGCTTCCATGGTATCGGTTGGCGAAATATAATGCTCGGGCATGTACATCAGGTCTTTTACCTTTATTTCATCATACAATGCATGTTCAAAAATGAGATTTTTTACATCCGATAATTTCACCATTCCATGTAAAATCCTGTTCTGATCGACAACGGGATATAGATTTCTTTTTGAACGCGAAATGGCTTTTACCAAATCCCTCAATGTGGCATCGGGCGAAATGATTTCAAAATCAGTTTCTATCAGTTGCTTTACTTCCATCAGGCGGAGCACCGCTTTATCTTTATGGTGGGTAATTAAATGTCCGCGTTTGGCCAGTTGCTTGGTATAAACCGAATGCGGTTCGAAACGCATGATTGTCAAATAGGCAATTGTGGAGGTGGTAATTAACGGTATAAAAAGTCCGTAGCCCCGCGTTATTTCGGCTGTCAGGAATATTCCGGTAAGCGGGGCATGCATAACGGCAGCCATCATTCCTGCCATTCCTGCCAGTGCAAAATTATCCTCGGGCAATGTTCCCGCATCGTAAATATTGATAACGCGGGCAAAGAAAAAACCGGCCATTGCCCCCATAAAAAGTGTTGGGGCAAAAATACCTCCCACTCCTCCGGAGCCAGTAGTGGCAACCATGGCAAAAACTTTAAAAACCAGTACACCTGCCAGAAACAGGATGATGATGTAATCGTTGTCTTTTCCGCCAAAAAACATGGAATTATTCAGCAAATCGGAACCGTTGCCATTAAAAATGGTGATGATTTCGGTATATCCTTCGCCCCATAAAGGAGGGAAAATAAAAACCAGGATTCCCATCGACACCCCCCCAATCAGAAGTCTCAGCCCCCAGGAGCGAAGATTTTTAAACTTATTTTCGAGGAACATGGTCATCCGTGTAAAGTACAATCCCATCAGCCCCGTAAAAATTCCCAGTAAAATATAAAACCAAATGGTATTTACCGAAAAATCATGTACATGTGAGAAACTCATCAGCACGCCTTCACCCATAAAAAAATAGGAAATAATAGTTGCCGATATGGCAGAAATGAGCAGCGGCACAAGAAAGGCCATTGTCAGGTCGAGCATCAGTACCTCGAGGGTGAAAACGATACCTGCAATGGGAGCGTTAAAAATGCCGGCAATGCCGCCTGCTGCTCCACAACCAACCATCAGGGTCACATATTTGTAGTTGAGTTTGAAAAACCGCGCCAGGTTTGAGCCAATGGAAGCACCTGTTAAAACAATCGGGGCCTCTGCCCCCACCGACCCGCCAAACCCAATGGTAAGCGAACTCGAAATCATCGACGACCAGGTATTGTGTTTTTTCAGGCGGCTGCCTTGTTTCGATATGGAGTACAAAATTTTAGAAACGCCGTGGCCAATGTCGTCTTTTATAATAAATCGGACAAATAATACTGTCAGGAAAATTCCAATAAGTGGATAAACCAAATATAAATAGCTGATGGAATCATCAGAAAACCAGTAAGTTAATTTCTCTGCCACAAAATGAAGTGAACTTTTCAGGGCAAGCGCTGCCAGTCCGCTCACAACTCCCACAATCAGGCTGAGAATATAAATAAATTGCCGTTCGGGAATATTGGCAATTCTCCAGACAATAGCTTTATTTTTCCATCGCCTGGAATATTTTTTCAACAAAATTTTATAGGTGCGAAACATCGATTATCTGTTTACGGTATTTTGTAAAAACTTCGTTCGCTCATATTACGTTCCCTGAAGCGGGGAAACCGGCCCATCTTATTTACCAGGTAACTCATTTCGCCATCAAAAATAACAAAACCTGAGGTTTCAGGATAATATTTGTTGCAACTTCGGGCATTAATTAATTGTTATGCTGAAAAAGAAAAGCCTGTAAATTATTTCATATTATTGGCTGAAAATGAATTAAAATAGAAAGAGATGAAAATTAAAATGGCAGGTGCAACCGGATATCTTGGAAACAAAGTTTCAAATGAGCTGAAAAAAGCAGGGCATGTAGTTTCAGGGATAAGCCGTAAGTTATTATACGCTCCGGTTGAAGAATTAAAAAATGATCTGGCAGGTGCCGATGCTGTTTATTTTCTGGCCGGAGCGCCCATTTTGCAGCGATGGACAGAAAAAAACAAAAAAGAAATATATGACAGCCGGGTAATTACCAGCCGGAATATTGCGGCTGCCATTCTTGCCATGAAACCGGATGAACGTCCGAAAAAAGTTATTTCTGCATCGGCGGTTCACATATACGAAAACGGTAAAACACACGATGAATCGAGTGCAGATTTTAATGCCGGTTTTGAAGGAACTGTTCTAAAGGACTGGGAAAATGCATGGGAAAAATTACCCGGTAATGTTAAGTTAATAATTTTCAGGATTGGACCTGTTTTAGGCGCTGAAACCGAAATTATCAAAAAAATGTTGTTGCCGTTTAAAATGGGAATAGGAGGAAAAATTGGAAACGGAAAACAACCCTTTCCGTTTGTACACGAAAATGATGTGGCACGCGCATTTGCCTGGGCCCTGGAAAATGAAAACGCCAAAGGCGCATATAATCTGACAGCACCCGATATGATTACCAATAAAGAATTTACAAAAGCTTTGGCCGGTGAGTTAAACCGTCCGGCATTT
>JBMCIT010000012.1:0-13072 GCA_048616715.1 Tangfeifania sp.
ACATGCAGGAACTGTCGCCCGACACGCCGGTAGTGATGATTTCGGGGCACGGAAATATCGATACAGCCGTTGAATCCATAAAAAAAGGCGCTTACGATTTCATTGAAAAGCCGCTCGATTTAAACCGGCTGCTGATTACCATCCGCAACGCCATGGATAAATCGACACTGGTTACCGAAACGAAAAATCTCAAGAAAAAAGTCAGCAAAAAATTTGAAATAGTTGGCGAATCAAAAGCGATTAAGAATGTGATTCAAATGGCCGACCGTGTAGCACCCACCGATGCACGTGTTCTGATTACCGGCGCCAACGGAACCGGAAAAGAACTGGTTGCCCGCCGTATTCACGACCACAGTAACCGCGCTTCCGGTCCGTTTGTGGAAGTAAACTGCGCCGCCATTCCTTCAGAATTAATTGAAAGCGAACTGTTCGGGCACGAAAAAGGTTCTTTTACTTCGGCGGTAAAACAGCGGAAGGGTAAGTTTGAACAGGCTACCGGCGGCACACTTTTTCTCGACGAAATTGGCGACATGAGCCTCTCGGCACAGGCCAAAGTGCTGCGTGCATTGCAGGAAAGCATTATTTCGCGTGTGGGCGGCGACAAGCACATTAAAGTGGATGTGCGCGTGGTGGCGGCTACAAATAAAAATATTTCGGAGGAAATAAAAGAAAACCGGTTCCGCGAAGATCTGTATCACCGGTTGAGTGTGATATTAATCCATGTTCCCACACTTAATGAGCGGCTGGAAGATATTCCGCTGCTTGCCGATCATTTTATCAGGCAAATTTGCAATGAGTACGGAATGCCGGAAAAAACGATTACAGATGATGCCATTAAAGAACTTCAACAGATTCATTGGAGAGGAAATATCCGTGAGTTTCGGAATGTGATTGAAAGGTTGATAATTCTGTGCGACAAGAAAATCACCGGCGAGGATGTGGCAAAATTTGCCATGCCCATTAAATAAATATTAAGATGATACACTGGGAATATTCATAAAAGCTATTTCGGCTCTTCCCATTCGCTGTCGTCCTTATCCTGGATGTAGGTTTCGATGTGGCGGTTGTATTTAACCTGGTAAATATCTTTAATGGTTACAATAATTCCGGTTTCCAGCACATTCCCGAATTTTTCATTTTTGGCTGTTCCAAATGTTTTCATCGACGGTGAAATATTCATGTAAGCATTGATTAACGGAGGAACATTTTCTCCGTAATTTCTTACATTCTGTACCAGGATTTTATAATCTTCCTTGTAATCTTTTCCATTAAAAACGGCTTTCATCTCATTTTCATCGTAGTCGAATTCCACTGGGTTTTTAGGATAAACAAGGCCTTCTTTATCGCGGAAATATTTTTTAAAGAAATACTGGATCAGGTTGCGGGCTTCGTTGTGAAAATGCTCGTACATGGTCACTTTCCCAAAGAAATATTCTATTTCATCGTGGTCAACCGTCAGTGCCCCCAAACCATCCCACAAATTATCGAGTGCAAAAAGTGCTTTGGCCCCCGCCCTGCTCGACTGGTAGCTGGGTTGCACAAAAGACCTTCCGAGTTCGAGTGTTTTGGACAGGTATTCATTTATAAATTTTTCAGAAAGATGAAACAGTCTTGAAGTTGCCATCTGAACTCCGCCGTTTTTATCTTTGGGAGCTTCGGAGCAAACCATGAAACGGTAGCCACCGAGTATTTCCCGTGCTTCGGGGTCCCAAACAATCAGTTGTTTGTAGGGGAAGTCGGCGGTGTCAAAAGCATCGATATCGGTTTCCTTCCCGGTGCCGCCGCCCGCTTCACGAAAAGTGATTTCGCGCAGCCGGCCTATTTCATGCATCAATGCCGGAGAATCATGGTGAGTAACCACATAAATTTCATTGCCTCCCTTGTTGGTTTTTCGCAACATTTTATCGGGTGTTAATTCGGCAATTATTTGTTCTTTGGGCAATGGTGCAACAATATCCTTCATCATTATTTTTTTTGAATAACGGAATACAAAATTAAAAAAATACAATTAGAATTTTTAGGCTGACCTTTTTTAATTTGTCTCATCTACATTAACAGGTAATTCGTAAACTAGTTCTTTCACCCGGTCAGCCCATTCCTTATGGGTTTTTGAAGGATCGAACGATTGCTAGGGGATAGGTTTTCCAAAATAAATGTGAACGTCGGTATTTCGGTGTTTCATTGTTTCATCGGGCAATAAGAACATCTCGAGGTTCCACCTGACTCGCAGAAACTTGCGGATTTTTGCAAGCCGGTAAAACCGGTTCGAATTTCTCCCGCTTACAAATACCGGTATCACATCGCGTTTATATTGAATAGCTTTTGAAATAAAATGTTTTTTCCATTCCAGATCAACAATTTTTCCCTTGATTTTACGCGAAGCCAGCCCCGATGGAAAAATCAGAATCTGGTCATCTGATTCATAGGTTTCTTTCAGAATTTTTGCAACATCCCGGCTATGGCCTCCGTGCTTGTTTACCGGTACAAACATCGACTTTAATTGTGGGATGTTCATCAAAATATCGTTGGATAAAAACCGGGGGTTGCCAAGTCTGTTATCAACTGTTTTCATCAGCAACAGCCCGTCAAACCCGCCAAGCGGGTGGTTGCTGGCAAAAATAAACCGGCCCGATTCAGGAATGTTTTCAAGCCCATGTAAATGTAATTTTACATTAAATTCTTTAACTACCTGATCAATAAAATCAACTCCCCAAAGATGCCCGTATCTTCTGAGTAAATCATTCAAAAAACCGATGTGCATAATCCGGTTGATGTAACGGTAAATAAAACCAGGAATCATTCTGGCCAGCCCGGGACTTTTGGAAGCTACGACTTCCTTCATTATTACGGGCTTAAAAGTCTCCGGTTTTTTTTGGTCTCCCATGCTGTTGGCTGTTTTTATTAATCAGGCTGCTAATTTAATTGAATTGGAAGAATAGACAAGGTTTTATACGCAACCTTCATTTCCGCTGTTTTGTCAACAATCAGTTTTTTACATGTCCATTATGAAACCGGCGAGTTATCAACGGGTGTTTGTAATTATTCCTGTTGAAAATAAAATACTGAAAATGTGCGTTTTAAATTTAATGATTCCTGTTTTGGAGCTTGTTTTCAACAAGTGATTAACATTTTTTCAACAATAATTAAAAAATCAGAAGGTAGAACGATGTGGAATAATGTGGAAGAAAGTGGAATATTATGGAAGAAATTTTTACTTTTACACTTACGAATAAACTTTTATCTGCAAAATGACTGAATTCACAGGGACATATCATGCAACCATCGACGACAAAGGCCGGTTTGTTTTACCGTCGGCTTTTAAGAAGGAGATGGGTGAGCTGGCCCTGGAACCGGTTGTAGTTGAGCGGAATTTGTTTAAAAACTGCCTCGATATTTACCCGGAGAAGTTTTGGAAAGACAGGGTGGAGGCATTCAAAAGCACACTCGATCCGTTTGATGAGGAGGACGATGCTTTTCTTCAGTTTTTTTACGAGAATTTTGTCAAGGTAGGCATGGCGAACAACGGCCGAATCAATGTTCCGTCTGAATACCTCGGATACGGAAAACTGAAAAAAAGTGTCAGGCTGATTGGAATGGGACGTTCCATCAGGATGTGGGATTCGGCTGAATATGAAGCAGGCCGGATGGATAAATCAACCTTTGCCAAAAGGTTTCAGGAAAAAAGGAAGAAGAAAACAGAAGGATAATGACGACTGACTATCACATACCGGTTATGCCAGAAGAATCTGTTGGCGGATTACACCTGTTTCCCGGCGCCACAGTGGTAGATGCCACATTTGGCGGAGGCGGTCATTCAAAGCTGATACTTGATCAGGTGGGTGAAGGACGGCTTTTTGCATTCGATCAGGATGAAGACGCTGCCGGCAATGTGACAAACGATGACCGGCTTTTTTTTATCCGGCACAATTTCCGCTACCTGAAAAATTTCCTGCGCTATTACAACATTGACAAAGTGGATGCAATTTTTGCCGACCTGGGCGTTTCCTCGCACGATTTTGATGAGGCAGGACGCGGTTTTTCGTTTCGTTTTGAAGGAAAACTCGACATGCGGATGAACCGCGAGGCAAAAACCGATGCCTCGGTGGTTGTGAATAATTATCCGGAGGAGGAACTGGTTTTCATTTTCAGAATGTTTGGCGAAATAAAAAATGCCAGACGGCTGGTTGCCGAAATCGTTCGTTTCAGAAATGAAGCGCAGATTAAAACAACGGAACAGTTAAAGGAAATTGTGCTTAAATGCGCGCCACGGAAGATTGAAAATAAATACCTGGCACAGGTTTTTCAGGCGTTAAGGATTGAGGTAAACGATGAAATGGAAGCACTGAAAGAGTTTCTGGAAGCATCGCTTGCAATGCTGAAACCCGGTGGCAGGCTGGCGATAATTACATACCACAGTCTGGAAGACAGGTTGTGTAAGAATTTTATAAAGAGTGGAAATTTTGAAGGTAAAGTTGAGAAAGATTTTTACGGGAACCTGATAAGTCCCTTCCGGATAATCAACCGGAAAGTAATTACTCCCGGCCCGGAGGAGTTGGAGAAAAATCCACGGTCGCGAAGTGCAAAACTGAGAATTGCAGAAAAAATCTGATATGGCAGAAAAAACAAAAAACAGTAAAAAGAAAAGTGGCATGAAACCGTTTCTCGGAGGGACCATTCTCACCGATGAACGGGTGATTCGCCAGTTTCCGTTTTTATTGCTTCTGGCATTTTTTGCACTGGTGCTCATCACTAACCGAAACTGGTCGGAGCGCACCATCCGCCAGACTGAAGTGCTGCAGGATACGCTGGAGGAGTTGCGTTCCGAGTCGATTACGCTTTCGGCGAAACTGATGGATGCCAGTCGTCCGTCGGAAGTGGTTGAGAAAGTAAAACAGGCAGGAATTGGGTTGGAAGAACCGGCCCGGCCTCCGCAAAAAATCACAGTTGAAAAAGATTAAAGAAACAAATGGAAATCAGGAAATCAATCATATCACGATTTGCATTAATCTATTTTTTCCTGCTGCTGTTCGGGCTGGCAGTTATTTATAAAATGATTTTCGTTCAACAGATAAAAAATGAACGCTGGGAAATGATTGCCAAAAACCTGAAGGAAAATACAGTGCGGGTGCAACCAAACCGTGGCAATATTTGTGCCGATGATGGCAGTGTGCTGGCAACTTCGGTCCCCGGGTATTTTGTTCGGATTGACCTGGCCGCCGAGGGTGTAAAACGCGTTTTCAACAACGAAAGTGACTCGCTGGCCCATTACCTTTCTGCATTTTTTAAAGACGCTTCGAAACGAGAATACAACCGCCGTTTAAATGCAGCATACCGCAGCGGCAACCGTGGGTATATGCTCACCCCGCGCAAAGTGGATTACCAGGAATTGCAGCAAATCAAAAAATTTCCCATTCTGCGTCGTGGACGTTTTGGCGGCGGAATGATTATCGAACAGGAGAATAAACGTCTGAATCCGCTGGGGACTCTGGCGCTGCGGACCATTGGCGATTTGAACAAAGGAGCGTACGGCGGAGTGCACGGAAATATTGGTTACACCGGGCTCGAAGGTGCCTACGAGCAATACCTGAAAGGCGAAGAAGGAATCAGCTACAGGGACAATCTTTCCGGACGCTGGGTCACCCGCACCGAGATTGAGCCGCGCGACGGCATGGACATCATCACCACCGTAAATATAAAATTGCAGGATATTGCCGAAAGCGCTCTTTATAAACAGATAAAAGAAATGAATGCCGACTGGGCAACTGCAATTCTGATGGAGGTGGAAACCGGCGAAGTAAAGGCGATTGCCAACCTTGGGAGAAAAAATGGCGATTACACTGAAAATTACAATTATGCCATTGGTCACCAGGGGACCAGCGAACCTGGCTCAACTTTTAAGCTGATGTCGCTGATGGCTGCTATGGACGACGGGTTAATTGATACCAGCGATGTTTTTGACACAGGAAGTGGTGTTTGGAAATACAAGGGACAAACTATTTACGACAGCGATTATAAACACGGGGGGCATGGGGAAATGACCGTGAAACAGATTTTTGAAAAATCGTCGAATGTGGGAGTGGCCAAAATTATTACTTCATGCTATGAAAAAAATCCACGTGATTATGTAGACCGGATATACGGTTTTGGCTTGAATAAACCCCTTGGCCTGGAATTGAAAGGCGAAGGCAGGCCACTGTTTAAATATCCCGGCGATTCCGATTGGTGGGGAACTACCCTTGCCTGGATGTCGTACGGCTACGAAATCAAAATGACTCCGCTCCAGGTCCTTACATTTTACAATGCAGTTGCCAACGGCGGGCGAATGGTAAAACCTAAATTGGTTCAGGAAATCAGAAATAACGGAATGCTTGTCAGGGAGTTTAAAACAGAAGTGCTCAACCCGATGATTACCACAAAAGCCACGATTAAAAAGGCACAGGCAATGCTGAAAGGAGTGTGTGAAACAGGTACCGGACGTTCGCTTCAGAACCCATGGTTTAAAATTGCCGGAAAAACCGGAACGGCCCAGGTTGCAACCGGTCAGGGTGGTTACGAAAAAGATTTGTACCTCTCTTCGTTTGCAGGTTATTTCCCGGCCGATGATCCGAAGTATTCGCTGATTGTAACTTTCTATAATCCGCGTGGCGGGGCTTATTACGGTGGCTCAGTTGCCGGGCCTGTGTTTAAGGAAATTGCAGAAAAAGTTTACGCTTCACAAATACTCTTCGAAAAAGCTGCGAAAGAAGATAAAAAGGAAACGGAAACCGAACCTCAGTTTCCTGAAATTAAAAAAGGAAATCCTGAAAGAATACTGAAGCTGGCTGAAGAACTGGAAATTGAAAATATTGAAGGACAGTCTGTATCAGGCCTCGCAAAGGTTTACAAAAAGAAAAAACAGATCATTCCGGAAGAGGGCGACATACCCTCGGGCAAAGTTCCCGACGTAACCGGAATGGGAGCCAGCGATGCTGTTTTTCTGCTCGAGAATGCCGGCTTGCAGGTGCAGGTAAAGGGAGTGGGTAAAGTACAAAAACAATCATTGAAACCAGGAACATCGGTTAGAAAAGGCGCCTATGTTTATTTAACACTCGGATGAATATGAATTTAAGAACATTGCTTGAATATATCGATATACTTGAAGTTCGCGGAACAACCGATCGCGAAATTGCCGGCATTGAATTCGATTCCAGAAAAGTGACTGAAGGATCGGCTTTCGTTGCCCGGCGCGGCATGATAACCGATGGTCACAATTATATTTCAACAGCGCTTGAACAGGGAGCAACTGCTGTTTTTTGCGAAGAACTGCCTGATGAACTTCCGGCAAAAGTCACTTTTGTTTTGATTGAAGATTCACTTTCGGTTCTCGGAAAACTGGCTGCTGCTTTTTACGGATTTCCTTCCCAAAAAATGAAAGTGGTGGGGGTTACCGGAACCAACGGAAAAACCAGCATTGTTACTTTGTTGTATCGGCTGTTCATAGCAATGGGGTTTAAAACCGGGCTGATTTCTACCATTTCCTACCGAATAAACGAAACCGAAGAAAACGCTTCGCACACAACGCCCGATGCACTGAAAATTCAGGCACTGATGGCAAAAATGGTGGATGCGGGCTGCGACTATTGTTTTATGGAGGTGAGTTCGCATGCTGTTCAGCAAAAGCGCATTAAAGGAATTGAATTTGCAGGTGGTGTTTTCACAAACATTACACACGACCATCTGGATTACCATAAAACCTTTGCCGCTTACATAAAAGCAAAACAGGGATTTTTCGACGAGTTGCCAAAATCGGCATTTGCGCTCACCAACATCGATGATAAAAACGGGCGCATCATGGTGCAAAATACAAAAGCGAAAGTGCTTACCTATTCCAACCGCGCCATGGCCGATTACCATTGCAAAGTGATTGAAACCCATTTCAACGGAATGATGCTCAGTTTGGCCGGGCACGAGGTTTGGACCCGGTTTGTCGGGAAATTCAACGCTTCCAATTTACTGGCGGTTTATGCAGTGGCCCTGAACCTGGGGCAAAATGAAGATGAAGTCCTGACTCACCTGAGCAACCTGGAACCTGTAAAGGGCCGGTTCGAAACCATTCGCAGCATGGATGGAAAACTCGGAATTGTTGATTACGCACATACTCCCGATGCACTGAAAAATGTGTTGAATGCAATTGCCGGAATCCGGTCGGGGAGTGAGCAGGTAATTACAGTAATTGGCGCCGGCGGCGACCGCGACAAAACCAAACGCCCGGAAATGACCCAGGAAGCCATTGCCGGAAGCGACAAAGTAATACTCACTTCCGATAATCCAAGAACCGAGGAACCCGCACAGATAATTCGCGACATGGAAACCGGAATCAGGGCGGCTGACAAAACAAAAGTGGTTTCAATTGAAAACAGAAGAGAAGCAATTAAAACCGCCACTTTAATTGCCAAACCCGGCGATATTATTCTTGTGGCCGGAAAGGGCCATGAAAATTACCAGGAAGTAAACGGGGTGCGCCATCATTTCGACGATGTGGAAGAATTAAAAACGTGTTTTGGAATAAAAGATTAAAGACAAAAAGATATGCTCTATTATTTATATGAATTTTTGATAGGTTCCGATATTCCCGGCATTGGGATGTTGCCCTACATTTCATTCCGCTCGGGGGCGGCTATCATTTTGTCGTTGTTTATTTCAACTGCATTCGGTAAAAAAATTATCCGGCTGCTGCAGCGCAAACAAATTGGCGAAGAAGTGCGCGACCTCGGGCTGGAAGGCCAGATGCAGAAGAAAGGAACACCTACAATGGGCGGGCTGATTATTTTGGCAGCCATCATTATACCGACATTGCTGTTTGCCCGGCTCGATAATATTTACATTTTACTGATGCTCATCACAACCGCTTTTTTGGGAATGATAGGTTTCATTGATGATTACATTAAAGTCTTCCTGAAAAACAAAAAAGGACTGGCCGGAAAATTCAAAATTCTGGGGCAGGTGAGCCTGGGGCTTTTTGTGGCTGCCACTCTGTTTCTGAGCGACGATGTAAAAGTGCGCGTGCATGTTCAGGATGAACAAGGCGAAGACCTGGAACAGATTGTGGTCGATCAGGAAACAGGCGAGCAAACCGTAAAATACGTTACCGAGGATGTGAAATCGACCAAAACCACCATTCCGTTTTTTAAAAGGAATGAGTTTAATTACGAGTGGCTGGTTGCATGGGCCGGCGATGCAAGTTCCTGGCTGAAATGGGTGGTTTACGCCCTGGCCATTATTTTCATCATCACTGCAGTTTCCAACGCAGCAAACCTTACCGATGGAATCGACGGGCTGGCTGCCGGAACATCGGCAATCAGCGGTGCCACGCTCGGTGTACTGGCCTATGTGAGTGGTAACATCATTTATGCTGATTACCTCAATATCATGTACATTCCTGAAATTGGCGAACTAACCATTTTTGTGGCTTCGTTTATCGGGGCTACGGTTGGTTTTTTGTGGTACAACTCATATCCGGCACAGGTTTTTATGGGCGACACCGGAAGCCTTGCACTCGGCGGAATCCTTGCCGTTTTCTCCGTTATCATTCGCAAAGAAATTCTGATTCCCTTGTTGTGCGGCATTTTCCTCATCGAGAATTTTTCGGTGATGCTGCAGGTTTCATGGTTTAAGTACACAAAAAAGAGATACGGTGAGGGGCGGCGGATTTTTCTGATGAGCCCGATTCATCACCATTATCAGAAAAAAGGAATCCCGGAAGCAAAAATCACCACCCGGTTCTGGATTGTGGGAATCATTCTGGCAGTATTAACAATAGTAACCTTAAAAGTCAGGTAAAATGGAACAAAAAATTGTCATACTCGGTGCAGGCGAAAGCGGGGTTGGTTCAGCCATTCTCGCGCAAAAGCAGGGGTATGCCGTTTTTGTATCCGACCTCGGGAAAATTAAGGGAAAATATAAGCGCGTTCTTTCAGAAAAAAAGATAGAATTTGAAGAAGAAAAACATTCCGAAGAAAAAATCCTGGATGCAGAAACAGTGGTGAAAAGCCCCGGCATCCCGGATACCGCTCCGCTTGTTCAAAACCTGAGAGAGAAAGGAATTCCGGTGATTTCAGAAATTGAATTTGCCGGCCGTTTTACCGACGCCAAAACCATTTGCATTACCGGCAGCAACGGGAAAACCACTACCACGCTTTTAACCCATCACATTCTGAAAAATGCGGGGTTAAATGTTGGGCTTGCCGGAAATGTAGGGCAAAGTTTTGCCTGGCAGGTGGCTGAAAAACAGTACGATATTTACGTAATCGAACTCAGCAGTTTTCAGCTCGACGGGATGTATGGTTTTAAAGCAGATTTGGCTGTATTGCTGAATATCACTCCCGATCACCTGGATCGGTACGGCCACAACATGCAAAACTATATCGATTCAAAATTCCGGATACTTCAAAATCAAACGGCCGATGATTATTTTATTTATTGTGCCGATGACGAAGTGATCCAGAATGAACTAAAAAAGAGAGAGATAAAACCTGTTCCTGTTCCGTTTAAATACGGCAGGCCGTCAAATCCCGGTGCAGGAATTACAGGAGATAGGATGATTATTAATATTAACCAAAATCAATTCAGCATGTCTATTCTGGATTTATCATTACAAGGAAAACACAACACTTACAACTCGATGGCAGCAGGCATTGCGAGCATGGTTTTCGAGATTCGCAATGAACAACTTCGCGAAAGCCTGGCCGACTTCAAAGGAGTTGAGCACCGGCTTGAGCACTTTTTAAAAGTACATGGAATTGAGTTTGTGAACGATTCAAAGGCAACCAACGTCAATTCAACCTGGTATGCGCTCGAAAGCATTCGGAAGCCAATTGTGTGGATTGCCGGGGGCATTGACAAAGGAAACGATTATTCGATGTTGCTTCCGCTGGTAAAAGAAAAAGTAAAGGCAGTGGTTTGTCTCGGAAAAGACAACACAAAATTGCATGCTGCTTTCGATGGAAAAGTAAAAAATGTGGTGGATGCCTCAGGCATGGAAGAAGCTGTAAAAGCAGCTTACTACCTGGCCCGAAACGGCGACACGGTGTTGCTTTCGCCGGCTTGTGCAAGTTTCGATCTGTTTGAAAATTACGAAGACCGTGGAGACCAGTTTAAAAAAGAAGTAAGAAATTTATAAGAAATATGGTGTTTTCACAATCAAAAATATTCAGGGGCGACCGTGTTATTTGGATTGTTCTGTTGCTGTTGTCGCTGCTTTCGCTGCTGATTGTTTACAGCTCAACCGGTGCGCTGGCCTACCGTCAGATGGGCGGGAATACCTTGTATTTTTTAATCAGGCAGGTCTTTTTTATCGGCGCCGGACTGGGCCTGATGCTTGTAATGGTGAATTTTCTCTCGGTTAAAATATACTCTATTCTGGCCAACTTTCTGATTTATTTAAGTATTGGCCTTCTGTTTGCCACCGTTGCCATGAAATTTGCCGGAATGCTTGAAGGCAGCGGCCGGACCCTCGACCTTGGTTTTATCTCGTTTCAGCCGGCCGAGCTGGCAAAAATTTCATTGATCATGTACACGGCAAAAGTGCTGGGTAAAAACCAAACGACAAAAGGCGAGCTGAAAAAAGCTTTCATAAAAATAATTATCCATGCTGCAATTGTATGCGGATTAATTTTCGTTTCTGATTTTTCGTCGGCAGCCCTGCTTTTTGCAACCATCCTTACCATGATGTTTGTGGGCCGGATTCCTTACAAATATATTTTTATGGTGATTGGCGCCGGCATTGCAATGGTTGCGCTGGTATATGTAGTGGCCGACCAGTTTCCGCAGGCGCCGGCGCGTGTTCATACGGTTAAAGGCCGCATCGACCGGTTTATTTACGGAGACCCGGGCGCAGAACACGGCATTACGCAAGCCGACTATGCCAAGCTGGCCATTTACGAAGGCGGAATCATCGGGAAGGGTCCCGGCCATTCCGATGTGAGCAATTATATGGCTGCCGCATACAATGATTTTATTTTCGCAATTATCGTAGAAGAATATGGTTTGCTTACCGGCATTTTTGTACTTTTTCTTTACCTCATATTCTTTTTTCGAAGTGTGGTGATTGTGCGGCGTGCTACCCGGACATTTCCTGCTTTTCTGGTTACCGGGTTAACGTTGGTGCTGGTTTTTCAGGCGATGATAAATATCGGTGTGTCAACCGGATTACTGCCGGTGACCGGCCAGCCGCTGCCCTGGGTAAGTTTGGGCGGAACATCGCTGCTTTTTACATCCATTGCTTTTGGATGCATTCTCAGCGTGAGTTACCAGAACCAGGTGAACCGCGAAACTCAGAAGCCCGCAGTGCAGGTGAATGTTCCGGATGAAGACTATGAAATGGATCATGAAAAAATGAAAAAATGAAGATTGAGCGGGTTATAATAAGTGGTGGTGGTACCGGCGGGCATATTTTTCCTGCGCTGGCCATTGCAGGCGAAATAGGCAACCGGTACCCGGATGCTGAAATTTTGTTTGTGGGCGCGCTGGGCCGGATGGAAATGGAAAAAGTTCCGGCTGCCGGATACAAAATTATTGGTCTGCCGGTGATTGGTTTTCCGCGCAAGCCCGGTTTGAAAATGTTGAAATTTGTAACCAGTTTGCTGAAAAGCAACCGGCTGGCTAAAAAGATTATCAACGAATTTAATCCGCAAATTGCCATCGGTGTGGGTGGCTTTGCCAGCGGGCCGCTTTTAAGGGCGGCTGCTCAGAAAGGCATTCCAACGCTTATTCAGGAACAGAATTCTTACGCAGGAATCACCAATAAATTACTTGGTAAGAAAGCCGATACCATTTGTGTGGCTTACGACAAAATGGATCGCTATTTTCCGAAAGAGAAAATAGTTTTTACCGGAAACCCGGTGCGTGAAAGTTTACTGAAGAAAATTGGCGACCGGAATGAGGCGCTTTCTTATTTTGGGTTGAAAAGCAAAGATAAAGTGGTATTGATCATTGGCGGAAGCCTTGGCGCCCGTTCAATTAACAATGCTGTGCTGAAAAATGTGGAACCCATAGCCAAATCGGATGTGCAGTTTATCTGGCAAACCGGCTCCAT
>JBMCIT010000013.1:0-13014 GCA_048616715.1 Tangfeifania sp.
ATTTTGCCCAACGGCGATTATGTGGCTTCGCACGATCATTTCGGACCCAACTCCACTGAACACGAACGGGCCGTAACTTTGGTGTACAAATCAACCAATAAAGGAAAATCGTGGGAAAAAATTTCGGAAATCAACGGGCAATTCTGGTCCAACCTGTTTGTGCATCAAAACGAATTGTACATCATGGGCACCTGGAAGCACCACGGAAATTTCATTATCCGTCGTTCGCAGGATGGCGGAATAACATGGAGTGAACCAACCGACAGCAAAAATGGATTGCTGCTTGAGGGCGAATATCACACAGCGCCTATGCCGGTAACAGAACACAACGGCAGGCTATGGCGTGCCATTGAAAATGCAAGAGCAGATACCAAAACATGGGGGAAAAGGTACAGCGCCATGATGATTTCTGCACCTGTTGATGCCGACCTTCTCAATGCGGAAAACTGGAGGGCAACAAACAGCCTGCCGTATGAATCAACTTACCTCGACGGGAAATTTGGCGGATGGCTGGAAGGCAATGCAGTGGTCACACCGGAAGGAAAAGTAGTCGATATTTTAAGGGTGGCGACTTCTGAACCAGGAAGTGACATGGCAGCAATTGTCAACATCAGCGATGATGGTACTAAAGCAACGTTTGACCCCGAAACAGGTTTTATGGACTTTGTGGGTGGCGCCAAAAAATTCTCCATCCGGTACGATGAAAAAAGTAAACGGTACTGGACAATAGCTAACATGGTAAAAGAGGAGTTTTCTCATTTACTTGCGGCAAATGTGCGTAACACGCTGGTGCTAAAAAGTTCTCCCGACCTGAAAAACTGGACGGTGCATAAAATCCTGCTCGAACATCCCGATGTGAAAAAACATGGGTTCCAGTATGTGGACTGGCAATTTGACGGGCGGCACATCATTTTTTTGTCGAGAACAGCTTATGATGATGAATTTGGAGGTGCTCACAATTACCATGATGCCAACTACCTTACTTTTCACCGGATTAAAAATTTCAGGAAATTGAAAAGAAGGGACCTTTAAAAAATCACCTTCCAATCGCCCGGCGGATTTTCCGTTCTTTCATTTTTCCGGAATACACAACCAGTGGGTACTTCAGTACCAGCAGTTTTTTTGCGGAAACCGGAACCAGCTCCTTCCCGGGGAAGCGGCATTTTGTATGCTGTTTTATTGAGCAAAATCCAGGGTTGCGGGTATGTGGGATTGTCAGGAAAAATTCCAATTGAATTTAATTCAAATTTACCCAATTATCTTAATCCTTTAAATCTTATTCGGTATTCCGATGGAGTTGCACCGGTTAGCTTTTTAAATTGCTTGTTAAAGTGGCTTAGATTGTGGAATCCGCTGTCAAAACAAACTTCTGTAATACTTAAATCCTCGTCCATAAGCAGTTTACAGGCAAATTCAATTTTAATCTTATTCAGATATTGAAAAATGGTTAATCCCATATTCGATTTGAAAAAACGGCACAAAGACCCTTCGGCCATATTTACAAGCGAAGCCAGATGATTCAAATTCACCTCATCCCGGTAGTTTTTCATTAAATAGTCATGGATCAGGGCAATCCGTCTGTTGCCGGTAGTAAACCGGGATCTTAAATATTCTTTACTTGCAAGATGTACCAATGAATCACTCTTACCGATAATATCAAGAATTTTAAAAAAATGAAGCATCCGATCAAACGGTTTCATATAAGGCATTTGAAGCATGAGTTCGCTTGCCTCATTGAGCGTTTGTCCTACAACATGTATTCCCCGCTCAGACGATGCAAGGGCTTTAACAATATTTTTGAATTCGGGAAGCAATTTTAACCGTGAGTTTATAATATGGTCGGTAAACTGAAGAAATACCATCTCAAGAGAACGGGAAGATGGAGTAAGGGAGTCTTTATCTGCTATCCAGACATGCGGCAGGTTACGTCCGATAAAAACCAAATCGCCCGGTTGAAATTCTTCAATAGAATCCGCTACAATCCGTTTGCCAGTGCCTTCAGTAATAAAGCTTATTTCATAATTGTCATGATAATGCCAGGTGCTTTTTTCCAGGGTATCCTGAAATATTCCAATATAAAAGGATTCATCCTTATTTAGAATTATTTGTTCTAGCTTAGCTGCCATAATAGTAGCAATTGTACAAAATTGAAATAATATGTGAATATAGCATCAAAAGTAGTAAAATTAGATGAAGATAACTTAATATCTGTCAGCTATTTTTGCATCTGATAAGTTTGTTAATCAATTAAAAAGTATAGCGATGAAAGAATTGCTTGATAAATTACTGGAAGCCGTTGAGTTTGGAAAAGTTGATCAGAAATCTCCTTTTCCTCCTCAGTTAAAAGGATTCGATGGTGCGCTTGAACTTACATTAAAAGCACTGGAAACAGGAATTGATCCGCAGCAAATCCTGGAAAACGCATTGGTTCCGGCCATGGACCGTGTAGGAAAAAAATTCACAGAAAACAGGATTTTTGTGCCTCAAATGCTAATGTCTGCAAAGGCAATGGGGGCTGCAATGGTTCAGTTGAAACCATTTTTTACATCCGGAGAAATTAAAGCAAAGGGTACTTTTATTATAGGCACTGTAAAAGGCGATCTTCACGATATTGGGAAAAACCTGGTTGGTATGATGGTAGAAGGCGCCGGATGGACGGTAATCGATTTGGGTGTTGATGTCCCTTCTTCAAGATACCTGGAAGCATTAAAAAATAATCCGGGTGCTGTTGCTGCTTTATCTGCCCTGTTAACAACTACTATGGTTAATATGGGCGAAATTGTATCCGATATTAAAGCGGAAATTCCTGATGCAAAGGTTTTCATTGGAGGCGCTCCGGTAAACAATGATTTCTGTAGGAAAATAGGAGCCGATTTCTATGCTCCTGATCCACAAGGAGTAGTGGAGCAGTTAAATAATTTGGCGTCATAAAAATCAGATTAATTTTTTGTCTCACACAGTCCTGTTTCATGGGATTTAAGTACACTGTTTCCTGGCTGCAGAAACAAATTAAATTTTTATAAAAGCATTCTGCTGTTTATATCAATTTGCAATTTAAAACAATAATAAAAATGAAAAACTGGATTCATCAGACATTGAATAACCGTGAAAAAATTGCTATCCCAATAATGACACACCCTGGAATTGAAATAATGGGGAAAAGTGTCAAAGATGCAGTTCAGAATGGAAACATTCATGCCCAGGCAATAAAAAAACTAAACGAAATTTATCCTGTAGCTGCCAAAACAGTAATCATGGATCTCACACTCGAAGCAGAAGCATTTGGGTGCAAAATTGAATTTCAGGAAGATGACATGCCGCATATACTTGGAAGACTGGTATCCAGTGCCGATGAAATTGAAAAATTAAATGTCCCTGATTTAAATGCTGGTAGGATTCAGGAATATATTAAAGCAAACCGGTTAACAGTTGAAGATACCATTGATAAACCGGTATTGGCAGGGGCAATCGGACCGTTCTCTTTGGCAGGCAGGCTTTATGATATGTCTGAAATCATGGTTGCCTGTTACATTGAACCTGAACCAATCCATCGTTTGCTCGAGAAATGCACAACTTTTATAATGAAGTATTGCATTGAATTAAAACGAATTGGTTGTTCGGGTGTTGTTATTGCCGAACCTGCCGCTGGTCTTCTTTCCAATGAAGATTGTCAGGTTTTTTCATCGGATTACGTGAAAGATATTGTTGACGCCGTTCAGGATGATAACTTTTTGGTTGTTCTCCACAACTGCGGAAACAGAGGTCATTGTACCGGTGCAATGCTTAATTCGGGGGCTAACGCATTTCATTTTGGCAATGCTATCGATATGGTTGAAACACTAAAAATCTGTCCAAAAGATAAACTCATCTTAGGAAATGTCGATCCGGTAGGAGTTATGAAAATGGGTTCTCCCCAGGAAGTTAAAGCGTATGTTTATGATTTACTTGAAAAAACGGTGGGTTATAAAAACTTTGTCTTATCAACCGGTTGCGACCTGCCTCCACATGTTCCATCCGGGAATATTTCAGCATTTTTTGAAGCCTTGAAAGAATTCAATTTGATGCAGAAACAAAATAAAGCCTGAAAATAGTCGTTGATTAAACGTTACAATTACGATTATGAAATTAAAATAGTTGACGTTGCAAATAAGCAGGGAAAAATTGCTGCCGGAGATTCTGCCTGCGGATTTGGCAACACCGCAATGGTGCTGACCGAAAAAAAGTATATTCCGAAAGTATTTGCACCGGTGATCCGGATTTCCAAAGAACTCATTAAAGGCGGTTCTTATGTGGCAAACGCTAAAAACGGAGCACCCGTTACCCTCGATATCATCATGGTTATTTAAACAAAGCTTTATGTAATGGGAAAATATACAATCCGTTTGCATCCTCTTGGAAAAGTATTGAAAGTAAATAATCAGACCCCTTTAATAGATGTGTTGCATGAATATGGAGTTGAATTTCCATGCGGGGGTAAGGGAACGTGTGGGAAGTGTAAAATAAAACTTTTGGAAGGGGAAATAAATGTAAATGAAGACCATCAGAAAATAATTAAGAAAATGGGGCTTTCTGATGATTTTCGATTGGCTTGTTTAAGCAAATGTACCAGCAATATTACCATAAGTATTGAACAGTTTAATCATCTTATCCTTGCAGGCGAAAGTGAATTTAGTTTTGTTCCGCAGGAAGGGTTTGGAGTTGCCATTGACCTGGGCACTACTACGATTGTTGCTCAATTAATTGATTTGACATCAGCAAGAGTTTTAGCTGTTGAGACCATGTTAAACCCACAGGTTAAATTCGGATCTGACCTGATTTCCAGAATTCAATCCTGCCTTGATGGTCGTGCAGGTGAAATGTCTCTGATAATCAGGGCGGCTGTTGGAACCTTAATTGAATTGATGTTAAAAAAACATGAGGTAGAATTACATAAGGTAATTTTAGTGGGGAATTCCGTTATGCAATTAATTTTTAGCAATTGTGATGTTTCGCCCCTTTCAATGTATCCTTTCCACAGCGATAATATTGGATTGAAAACTTACCATCCAAAAGAATTGGGATGGAAATTCCCGGTATTGGGGAAAGTACAATTTCTTCCGTGTATTGAAAGTTTTATAGGTAGCGATATACTGGCCGGGATTGTAGCGACGAATCTCCATCAAAAAGAGAAATACAACGCCCTGATTGATTTAGGTACCAATGGGGAAATTGTAGTAGGCAATAAAAATCAGATTGTATGTGCTTCAACTGCTGCCGGTCCTGCTTTCGAAGGTGCCTCTATTGATATGGGGATGCGTGCTGTAACCGGGGCGATTTCGTCAATCACCCTGACTGACATGGAAATTGGTTGCAGTGTAATTGGAAATACAGTTCCCAAGGGGATTTGTGGAAGTGGTTTGATCGACGCAATTGCCATTTTCCGTAAACTTGAATTAATTGGAATGTTTGGAGAAATTAATTCAGGAGAAACACGAATTCAAATTGCAGATAAAGTATATCTCACTCAAAAAGATATTCACGAATTTCAGTTGGCCAAGGCTGCCATTGCTGCCGGATTGAAAATACTGGCAGCAAAGCTTTCTATTGAAATTAACGAGATTGAAAAAATATACATTGCCGGAGGTTTCGGAAATTACATTACTATCGAGAATGTTGTCTCAACCGGTATGCTGGAATGTGAAAAAGGAGTTATTCAAAAAATGGGAAATACGGCCCTTTTAGGCGCAAAAATGTTGTTATTTTCAAAACATGAAATTCTCGATGAAATTCTGCTGAAAATTAAACATATCAACCTGGAAGGTGAATCTGATTTTCAGGATATTTATGTCGAAAAAATGATTTTTCAGTAAACCGAATCAAGGAAGTGCTAAAATAAAAGGGAGTTAAGTAGAACTGGCTGGCTGGGGAAAAGTTACAACTTGGATCAATAGGTGGGTCAATCCAAATGGCCAGTAGGCAAAAAGAAATATTATTGATAGAAAATTATACCCAGAATCTAAAAACTAACCATTCCATAACAGGATCCATTACCCACGCACCATGCAGAATTTAAGGGAACTGAATATGCGAATGCAACGTTCAAAACCATTCATAACAAGGTTATAAAAACCGCTGTCTGTTTTTTTTTATCAGCGAAATTTTTGATTTTGAACTGCAATATCTTAATTTTACAGTAACAGAAAAGATTCAACAATGCATCTGGTTTCCCGCCGAAATATCATCAAATCGTTACTATTTGCTCCGGTTTCCGTTTATCTGCCGGGCTGGGGGGCCGGCCGGTTAAAAAATGATTACTACAATGAACCTGAACCGGGTTACCTGAAACTGCACAAAACCGGAGAATTGAAAGAACGGGGAGAAAAGTTATGGCGAATTATGGAAAACTGCCGCCTTTGTCCGCGCCGGTGTGGCGCCAACCGGCTGAAAGGGGAGAGAGGTTTTTGCGGTTCCAATTCACGGCTGGAAATTTCTTCGTTTCACCCGCATTTTGGGGAAGAGAAGCCGCTGGTTGGAGAAAACGGTTCGGGCACCATTTTCATGACCAATTGCAGCCTGCGCTGTGTGTTCTGCATCAACTGGGAAGTCAGCCAGGGAGGGGAAGGAAGTGAGAGAAGCATCGGGCAATTTGCCGGCATGATGCTGGCTATGCAACGAATGGGATGCCCCAATATTAACATTGTTACGCCAACACATTACTCTGCTCATATTTTGCTGGCCCTCGATGAGGCTGCTTCAAGAGGGTTGAAAGTTCCGCTTGTTTACAATACCTGCGGGTGGGAACGGTTGGAAATCCTTCAACTACTTGATGGAATTGTGGACATTTATTTGCCCGACTTTAAATATGCCGACGGCGAAAAGGCTGCCCGGTATTCATCCGGCGCTGAAACGTATCCGGAAGATGTTAAAAAAGCATTGCTCGAAATGCACCGCCAGGTGGGAGTGGCCCGTCCGGCAGAAAACGGGCTGATGCAAAGAGGACTGATGATTCGCCATCTCGTGATGCCCAACAATGTAAGCGGAAGCAAAAAAGTGATGGACTGGATTGCCGGAAACCTGCCCAGGGATACGTTTGTCAATATCATGTCGCAGTACACTCCGGTTTACCAGGCCAAAGATTATCCGAAAATTAACCGGAAGATTACCCGAAAAGAATATGAAGCGGTAGTCAATCATGCGCAGACAGTTGGATTGACCAATCTGGAGGTTCAGGGATATTTCCGGTTTTGAAGTTTATTCATCCAAATCGGTTATTCTTTCTTTCACCTGCTCAAAACCGGTTTCCCAAACCACAGCTGCGGGGCGGGCTTTTACATTTTCTTCGGGGAGATAGGAAAGCCATTTAACGTCAGTAATTGTGGCAAGAAAAGGGATAGAATACTAATCCTGAAAATGTTTAATCAACAGTCCGGTAATCTCATTCAAATTGTCAAACCACTCCGGATTAAGCGGCCACATTTCCACGATTTCCCCATCGATTTCTTCGGCAAACACGCGGGCCTGACTCCTGTCTAATTCGCTTTGAATGTAAATTACACCGATATCTTCTTTTTTGGCGAAATCCACCAGTGCTGCCATCCGTTGCGGCGTAGGTTCTTTGCCGCCGGGTTCCAGCGAGTACTGAATTAGTCCGTATTCGCGTGCAAAATAGGAAAGACTGGGATGAAACAGGATAATCCGGCGACCTTCGTATGGTTTTAACGCCGCTTTGATTTTAGCATCCAACTCATCGACTTTCTGCGTAAAACGGTTTAAATTTTCCTGATATTCTTCTTTCTTTTCGGGATTTAACAAAACAAGTTCTTCGGTAATACGACCAGCCATTTGTTTTACCAATGTTGGGGAAAGCCAGGTGTGTGGATTAATTCCCCCGGTGGAACTTTTTTCACCGGAAGGAAGGTGTTCGTCGCTGATCAAATCAAGACCATCCGAAAGGTTCACAATTTTCATGTTCCGGTTGGCCTGCTCAATTTTATCGTGCCACGAATATTCAAACCCGATGTAACCAATCCGAAACCAAACTTCTGAACGGGCTATATCTTTCAACTGCGAAGGAATCATTGTAAAATCGGCCGGGCTGGCGCCCGGAGGAAGTAACACGTTAATTTCGAAATCGTTCCCGGCAATTTCTTCAACAAAGGTCTTTAATGGTAAAATGCTTACTGTTACAACAGGTTTTTCGTCATCTTCATTTTTATTCTTTTGCGAACCACAGGCAAAAAGCATTGTAGTTAAAAGAATTAACAATGTTTTTGTTGCATTTAACATCATTCCTGAAAAATTTTAATTGTATGCCGAATATACATTTTATTTGTAACTTCAGAAAACGTCCTGAATTAACGAATGTAGTGAAGAAATTTCATCCACCTCTTTTTCGTTTCCGGTAAGCAGGTAATTCGTGTATTTGATAAGACTTTTCCGGAAGGAAACAAGTTTTTTATGGTGGAGGCAAAGTATATTTCAACAGCCTGTCCAACCGTTTTTTAAGGTATTTGACCTCTGCTCCAATTACCTGCACCTTGTTAAACAAAAAAAGTATGACTTTTTAAGTTTTGGGATTTTATGCCTGTCAGAATCCTGTAAATGAAAAAATTATCAAAAATTTATGCCATCAAATTATCAGTATCTTAATCAAACATTTATTAAAATTGCAGAAACTGATTAGTTATAAAACAAAAAATACCATCATGAAACTGAATTCAACAAAATTAATTATTCTAAGCCTGATGATTTTTATATTCTTTTCAGGTGTAAAATCTTTTGGGCAAACTCCGCATGAAAAATATTCTGAATTACAGAATGCTTACAAAAAAGGTTGGAACACCTGGAACCCCCGCAGTACGATGTCTTTCGTAGATCTTCCGTCTGCTTTTTCAATTAGCATCGGATTGAAGGATTATTTGAATGCAGAAGTGATGGTTGAAACCATTCCGCAGGTCCATCACGAAAATATCCGGCACGGTGCGCATACGTATGACGGATCGTATACTGCCCAGGAGATCGATTATTCGCAAATGAAGTTTCGCATCGAATCGGCAGTTGATGACGGCGAGCTGGTTATTTTGGTTCAACCGTTGGAAGTGAGAAAGGTAATAATTCCCAACAATTTTGTGGCCATAGGCGACCGATCGGGGGAATCTGAAAAGAAATACACTGACCGCATTAAACTACCGGTTGTGCTGGTGGAAACCGGAATGCTGTGGAACCGCCCGGGATTTCTTTCGCGCAACGGAGCAGTGCTTGCCGCCGAAACACCGGAAAAAGATTACAAGGTTTATGTAACCGGAAATCAGGTGGAAGAATATTATGTTGGTTCCATAAAAACCCCATACATCGCGGTTAAAGCAGACGGTGAGATTGGCATTTCAACCAATAAAAAGAGAACGGTTGATGAAATTAAGCAGATTCTTGAAACCAAACGAAACGAATGGAAAAAGGAAAAGGAACAATACGAAAACATGCAGGACGTGTACGATGCCATGCAAACCTGCCTGGCCTGGAATACGTTTTACGATGCACAGGACGACAGGGTAATTACTCCGGTTAGCAGAATCTGGGCTTACAACAATAAGGGTTATGTATTGTATTTATGGGACACCTTTTTCGGGGCATACCAGGCTGCTGCCACCGGAAATAAAACAATTGCTTACGGCAACGCCAAAGCCATCATCGATGCCAAAACTGAGGGTGGTTTCGTGCCCAATAACATTCAGGCCAACGGCTTTATTACCCGCGACCGCTCGCAGCCGCCTGTGGGCTCCATGTGTGTGCGTGAAATTTACAGGAAGTTTGGCGATAAATGGTTCCTCGAACTGTTATACGACGATTTGCTTGAATGGAACCGCTGGTGGGCAAACAACCGCGATTACGAAGGGCTGCTGTGTTATGGTTCGAACGAATACGAACCGGTCATCGGTTTTATTTATGAATTAACAACGGTAGGTCAGGTGCATGGCTGGTTTGGTGCATCCATGGAGTCCGGATGGGATGGCTCGATCATTTATGAAAACCAGGATTTCGACAAAGAACGTTCAATCATGAAATCGTGGGATGCTTCTTTAAACGGTTTGTATGTGATGGATTGCAATGCTCTGGCCGATATTGCAAAGGAACTGGGAAAAACAAAGGATGCCGAAGAAATCAGGGCGCGGGCAAAAAAATATGCAGGAAACATTCAGCGCCTGTGGGACGAAGATGCGGGTTTCTTTAAAAACAAAAACTGGGAAACCGGTGAATTCCCCGATTTCAAAGCCATTAACGGGTTTTTGCCGCTGCTTTCAGGAGAATTAACCAACGAACAATTAGTGTCGGTAATTAACGATAACCTGCTGAATCCCGATGAATTTAAAACCAACTGGATTGTTCCGACTGTTCCCAAAAGTAATCCGGTTTTTGAAGAAAACCGTTATTGGGACGGGCGTGTCTGGCCGCCGGTTAATTTCCTAATCTATTTAGGATTAATAAATTACGATCACCCACAGGCTGAATCGGCAAAAGACTACCTGGTACAGAATTCAAAAGAATTATTGCTGAAAGAATGGGAGCGTGGACATTATGTCAGGGAAAATTACGATGTTCATACCGGGGATGGTCAACAGGAAAATCACTCTGCTGCCTTCTATCACTGGGGAGGACTATTGGGATTGATGAATTTGATTGAAGAAGGTTACGTGGAATCACCCTTAAAAGTATTGAGTAAATAATAATTCTAAAAATTTAATGAACAACGACTGGAGGTATTCTTATAATAATCGTTGGGACGAAAATCGCGGTTATGAAATGAAAGAGTGGAATGCTTACATT
Organism: Tangfeifania sp.; assembly: GCA_048616715.1. Classification (GTDB taxonomy): domain Bacteria; phylum Bacteroidota; class Bacteroidia; order Bacteroidales; family Prolixibacteraceae; genus Tangfeifania. Next base: position 10,801 of record JBMCIT010000013.1, read on the forward strand.
TGCAAATTTAATGGAAGTGCGGTTGGTGCCGGTGGCTACGTTTTAGCTTAATGAATATCGTCCCTGACTGGGGCCGGGTAAAATATCTACAGATTGTTTCGATTGAATTATTATTTGCCGTGTGCTTTACAGGCTGCGTGAAAATGGGAATTTTGCACCGTGGCAATGGCTTGTCATTAAAGGGTTTTATCTCTTTTTTATGCTTATGTCATAATTTTTACCCCCTGCTTTTGCGAAATTCTTCCGGCGTAAACGACGTATATTTTTTAAACATCCGGCAAAAATAGGGGGTGGATTTAAAGCCGGTGTTTTGAATAATCCCGGTGAGCGAAAGATTGGTGGTCAGCAACAGCAATTTCGCTTTTTCCAGTCGTTTCCGGATGATGTATTCGCTGGGCGGCATTCCGGTAATCGATTTAAATACCCTCGAAAAATGGTCTTTGGAGGTGAACGTCATTTCCGCAAGTTGATTTACTGATATTTCCTGGGCTAAATTTTTTTGTATATACCGCAATACTTTTTGAAAATTCCGGTTGGCAATCTTACTCATATCTCCCGAAAGTTCCTCTTTAATAAAGCGTGAAAAAAGTTGCGTAATAATTGCCGTTGTTTCCAGGTAATGAGATAAAGATCGATAGTCAATATCCTTGCTTATCCATGGCTTCGACTGGTATACCTTCGGATCGTGGTGTGGCAGTTTATAGCCGGGATTCAGTTCAAGGCATTTTTTAAAAAGATCAGGTTCATCCGGCCCGGCTTTAATCTTGGGAAGTACCCTGAAAAGATTATAGATATTGAGTCCCGACGGCATTTCCATGCTAAAATGAATGTAGATGTGAGCGAGGTTTTCACAAAAAAAATAGGAACAGGGAGTAAAGCTGGGGATTAAATAAAGGTGATCAGCTTCAAGAGAGATTTTTGTACCCTCGAAAAAAAGATATCCGTTGCCTTCGGTAATCAGGTACAAACGCGAAAACGGACTTATTACATCGTTATAAGTTGAATCGCGATCAAATCTTGAAAATGCAATATTTTTCAAATTGAAATTTACAGACTCTCCAATTTCTTTGATGTGCATAGTTCTTATTTTAAGCCTGTTTTTAATTTATAAATAAGCTTCTAAAATTAAAAATAGTTTTGGGTTAATCGTATTTGTGCAATATCAAATCGTGATGGTGCAATGTTTTTATTGATTTACAAAGTACATTTGATCCATTAAGAAACCAAAATCAATACTGACTTGGAACTAAATATTCTTTTCGGAATCTTATTAATCGCCACCGGTGCCTTTTCAGCCGGTAGTTTTGCCGTTCCATTCGGAAAAATAAAGGGTTGGAATTGGGAAACGTACTGGATGGTTTACAGCCTGGGGGCTTACATTATTATGCCGTTGCTGGCCTGTCTTATATTTACTGCCGACTTTTATGCGATTATCCGGTCAACACCCAGCCAAACCATTGTTTTTGTTTTTCTTCTCGGTGCTGTTTATGGAGTGGGCAACCTCTCTTTTGGGCTGGCATTGCGTTACCTGGGACTTTCACTGGGGTATGCGCTCTCGCTGGGTTTGATGCTGGCAATCGGAACTTTGATCCCCCCCTTCATTGACGGGCGGCTGGAGGTGATGATTGAATCTTCAGGCGGGAACCTGCTCCTGGCTGGAATTGCCGTTGCTGCCGTTGGAATTGCTTTTTCGGCATGGGCCGGTATTGCAAAAGACAAGTCGGTGTCCCATGAAAAAAAGCTGGAAAGTATTGGCGAATTCAATCTTGTAAAAGGGATTCTCGCTGCATTCCTGGTGGGTGTGACCGGCTCAGCCATGGCACTTGGGTTTGAACAGGGATTACCTATTTCCGGAGTTGCTGAACAAAGCGGTATCGATCCGCTTTTCTCCATGATGCCCGTTTACCTGGTGCTTTTGTCGGGGACATTTGTTTCAACTCTGATTTGGTGCGTTTTTCTTGGGTTCAGGAATAAATCAGTAAAAAATTATATCAGTGCAAAAACCGGTAAAACGCTGGTATTAAATTACGGATTCGGCCTACTCGCTGGTTTATTATGGTTCAGCCAGTTTATTTTTTACGGGATGGGAAAAAGCAAAATGGGGCCATTTACCTTTACCTCATGGGGAATTTTAATGGCCCTGACTATTGGTTTTGCATCTGTATGGGGGCTTATCCGCGGCGAATGGAAAGGGGCGCCGGCCAGGGTTTATGT
>JBMCIT010000014.1:0-12928 GCA_048616715.1 Tangfeifania sp.
CAGTTCAACAATGTAATTTCGCTGGCCGGGTATTATTATTTAGGCCGGTAAAATATTTTCATGAATTCAGCATCCATATCGAAAAAAAAATTGTACGGGAATCAGGAAATTTAATAATCAGCAAACCCGAGTGTGACAATACTGACTCGCGTATCGTTAATTTTTAGCAGTTGAAAAGCAGACGCCTCGAGGGTTGAACCGGTTGTTATTACATCATCTACCAGTAAAACATGCTTCCCAAAAAACTCCCCGGAGTTTTTAACGTCAAAAATTCCTTCCACATTTTGCCATCTTTCAAACCGGTTTTTCCGGGTTTGGGTCGATGTGTGCATTTTTCGGTACAGGTTGCCGGCACAAAGAGGTTTATTTATCGACTCAGCCAGTCCGCGTGCAATCCATTCGCTCTGGTTGTAGCCTCTTTTTCGTTGCTTTCGCGGATGCAACGGCACGGGCACAATTACATCAACGTCACAAAATGCTTCCGAATCGGCCAAAACATTTCCGTATTTCAAGCCTGCTTCGTAACCCAGTTCTTTTAATCCTTTGTATTTTATAAAATGAATGAGCCTTTGGTACCTGCTCCCTTTGCGATAGTTAAAAAACGATGCGGCATTTTCAATTTGCACCCTTCCCCAAAAAAGTTGGGCGACTTTATTTTCAGGTTCTTCATGAAAATTATTTACCGGAAGGTCGAACCAGCATTTCATGCAAACATATTTCTCCTGCGATATCAATCTTTCGCCGCATGTAACACAAAGTTCAGGATAAAATAACCCGAGCAAATCATCCATTATGCGGGGCATCTCTTTCATGCTTTACAAGTTACAAATAAATAACTGATTTTACGAAAAGACCAAAAAATTCATCTCCATCAGTTTAATGAATGTTTAATCGTTTATTAAATGCTATGAAATAAAAATCGGAGTTATTTGCAGTGTAACAAATTTCATAGTTCTCAATTTGGCTGGATTTTTTAAAATCTCTTCAAGTTATTATTTCTACTTCTCTTATTCCTTTTGAAATTGTTCCCGGGTTGTCTTATCCCAAAGGCAACCTTTTTTTTGCAATTTTCTATCTCTTTTGATTTTCTCAGTTCCGAACAGCGATATATTTTTATTCAGCATAACAGAAAACAAAAACCGGGTAAAAAATAAGATAATCAAAAAAAATGTATGCTGTACAGCAGTAAAAAGTTTAAACCAACTTGTAGGTAATTTTACGGAAAACAACGTCTTTTGTAGGTATAAAGGCATATTCAGAATGAAACAACCACAAAATTTGATTGGTTCTAAATAAGCCAATAAAATAAATTATAAACCCGCACCATCGGGAAATTTTTTATTTTTGGGAATTTTGATGAAAATCTGTCATGATTTTCTAAACCATTTGAAATGCGAAAGAAAATAGGAAACTTTTTACGGAAGAGATTACTTTTAGTCCTGATTATTGGATTTGTCATAGGACTCGTTTTGACCATTTCCACCAATAAAGCACTTGAATATACTTCAACAAATGAGTCGTGCGAGATGTGCCACGTTCACACGCATGCCTATGATTCATGGAAGTTATCCGATCATTATGATACAGAATCGGGAATGCGCATCGGATGTGTGGAATGCCATTTGCCGCCCAAGGGCGAAGGCTACCTGCCTGAGAAAATAAAAGCTGCTGCCCGCGATGTATACGGTCTTGTGTTTAAAGACAGCGCAGATTACAACTGGGAACAAAAATCGACACTCGAATATGCAAAAAAGCACGTATTTAAGGAGTCGTGCGTTGGTTGCCACGAAAACCTTTTCCCGCTTACTTTAACAAAAGAGGGCCAGGATGCGCACCTGTATTATACACAAAACGAAGAAGAATTACGCTGCATTAACTGCCACCTGCATGTTGGACATTATGACCCGAATGCGCTGGACGCTGTTAATGTAGAATTCGGCGGTACCGGAGGCGCCCCGGAAGATGTGTTTACCGAGCCGACAGAGGTAATTACTCATGAAGATTATACCGAAACCGTTCCGAATACTACCATTTCATTTAACATGAAAGCCATTCCGGGCGGCACATTTACCATAGGCAGCCCCGAAGACGAACAGTTCCGCGACCCTGATGAAGGACCGCAGAAACAGGTTCAGGTCAGTCCGTTTTTTATGGCTGAAGTGGAAGTTACCTGGGATGAATTTCTGGCTTTTTACAGTGCCACTGCTGCCGAGGGGAGATCGACAGATACCGAAGGGTCACGCACAGAAGAAGGCGTAGATGCTATTTCAAGTCCAACCCCGCCCTATGGTCAGCCCGACCAAAACTGGGGCCTGGGCGACCGTCCGGCAATTACCATGTCGTATCATGCAGCCGAAACCTATTGCAAATGGCTCTCACAGGTTACCGGAAAAACATACCGGCTGCCCACCGAAGCTGAATGGGAATATGCAGCCCGCGGCGGAACAGAAACGCCCTATTTCTTTGAAGGAAAACCAAAAGATTTTGTGGAAAAAGGATTCCTGAAAAGTCTGTTTGGGGGAACAAGTGATATTATCAATAATTATGTGGTTTACCAGGCCAACAGTGAAGCCAAAACCCAGGAACCCGATATAGTGGAGCCTAACCCGTACGGATTGAAAAATATGCTCGGGAATGCACTTGAATATTGTTCAGACTGGTATGCAGAAGATGCTTACGAACAGTTATCCGACGGAGCAACCAATCCGAAAGGACCGGCAACCGGCGAAGAACGTGTAGTAAGGGGCGGATCATTCAAAAGCCCGGCAGGAGATGTAAGAAGCGCGGCACGCGATTATACCAGGACCGAGGAATGGCTGAAAACCGATCCCCAGATGCCAAAAAGTAAATGGTGGTTGTCTGATGCCGATAATGTTAGTTTTAGAGTTGTTTGTGAATTTGATGAGAAAACCGGAAAAAAATAAGTATTTTTAAAATCCTAAATTCAACTAAAACATATTGATATGAGTGAAAATAATTTTTCAAGACGAAAATTTTTAGCAGGGGCAGCAGCCATGGGCGCTGTCGGAGCTATGGGTGTAGGGACTTTGTCATCTTGTTCAGATGGATCTTCTTCAGGAGCATCCGGAAATTATGACTACAAAAAAAGGGAGTTAAACAATCCGCCGATGAGAGATATTGCTCCTGACGGAGCGGAACTGAAAGCCGGTGTAATCGGATGTGGTGGCCGTGGTTCGGGTGCAGCCATGAATTTTATCGATGCAGGGCCAAACTTAACCGTTGTTGCTTTAGGCGATGTTTTTCAGGACCGTGTGGATGATTTGCAACACAAACTGAACGAACAAAAAGGCGTTGAAGTTCCCGATGAAAATTGTTTTGTAGGTTTTGACGCCTATCAAAAAGTTATTGATGCGGGTGTGGATGTAATAATTCTTGCTACGCCTCCGAAATTCCGTCCTGAACAATTTGAGGCTGCTGTAAAAGCCCGTAAACATGTGTTTATGGAAAAACCTTTAGCATCAGATCCTGTTGGTATCCGCCAGGTAATAGCAGCCTCAAAAATGGCAGATTCACTGGAACTTAAAATAGTTACCGGAACACAACGCCGCCACCAGCACAAATACATCAATCTTTTAAATGAGGTAAACAATAATGCAATCGGTGAAATTGTTTCAGCCGATGTATACTGGAACGGCGGGCAACTCTGGTACCGTAACAACCAACCCGACTGGAGCGAAATGGAATGGATGATTCGTGACTGGGTAAACTGGTGCTGGCTCTCGGGCGACCATATTGTTGAACAGCATGTTCATAACATTGATGTAGCATACTGGTACATGGGCAAGCACCCGATTAAAGCACTCGGGTTTGGCTCTCGGCAACGCAGGGTTACCGGCGACCAATACGACAACTTTGCCGTGGACTTTGCGCTCGACGACGGAAGGAAAGTACTCAGCACCTGCCGCCAGATTAACGGATGTACAAATGGTGTTTACGAACTTTTCCACGGAACAAAAGCAATGGCCACGTCTTCGCAGGGTGGAACCGCCCGTATTTTCGATGCACAGGGAAATGATATTTCAACTTTCGAAGATCACGAAACAAGTCCGTACCTTCAGGAACATATTAACCTGGTTACCTGTATCCGCGAAAACATCCCGATTAACGAAGCTGAAACAACAGCAATTTCAACCATGGTTGCCATTATGGGCAGGGTATCGGCCTATACAGGAAAAGAAGTTACTTACGAGGAAATGATGAACTCCGATCTGAAACTCGGACCGGATACCTACATCATGGGAGACATCGGTTATATTGAAAAAGCCGAAGTACCCGTTCCGGGAACAAAAGAGGGATAAGCGCTACAGAATGACTAAATTTCAGGTGAACTGAAATTAAAATCAAAAAATAATCAATCAAATTGGTAAAAAACTATTCGCCGCATGGCGGATAGTTTTTTTATTTTATTAATTCTTCAAATCTCCAAAAATTGCAACAGCCATCTTCCATATCTTACCATAAAAATTTACTTTTGTATGCTTTATACAAATGTCATTAAAGCAATTATAAAAGCAGTTGGACCATGGATAGATTAAAAGTAAAAGATATTCTTTTAAACGGTAAAACCGGCGAAAAAACATTGGTGAAAGCATGGGTGAGAACAAAGCGCGGAAGTAAAAATGTAAATTTTATCGCTGTAAACGACGGTTCAACAATACACAACCTCCAGGTTGTTGCCGACACAGAAAAATTTGATGAACAGCTATTACGCGAAATAAATACCGGCGCTGCTGTTGCAGTTGAGGGATTATTAACCGAATCGCAGGGGAGCGGACAGAAGGTGGAACTGATAGCCGAAAAAATTGAATTGCTCGGAAAGGCCGATCCCGAAAAATATCCGATTCAGCCTAAAAAACACACCCTCGAATTTCTGCGCGAAAATGCACACCTGCGTTTCCGCACCAATACTTTCGGGGCAGTTTTCCGGTTGCGTCACGCCATGGCTTTTGCCATTCATAAATATTTTAACGAAAAAGGATTTTACTACCTGCACACACCCATAATTACAGCAAGCGATGCCGAAGGGGCAGGTCAGATGTTTCGCGTTTCAACGTTTGACCCGCTAAAACCGCATCTCACAGAAGAAGGAAAAATTGACTATACCAAAGATTTTTTTGGAAGGCCCACCAACCTCACAGTTTCGGGTCAGCTCGAAGGAGAACTGGGAGCCCTCGCACTTGGCGAAATTTATACTTTTGGCCCCACGTTCAGGGCAGAAAACTCAAACACTACCCGCCACCTGGCAGAATTCTGGATGATTGAACCTGAAATGGCTTTTTACGATCTGAAAGACAACATGGACCTGGCCGAAGAATTTCTGAAATACCTTATAAAATATGCCCTCGATAATTGTCGCGACGATCTGCAGTTTCTTGCCAACAGACTGGCCCAGGAAGAAAAAAATAAACCGAAGGAGCAACGTTCGATGGATTTGGTTGAAAAACTGGAATTTGTTCTCAACAGCGATTTCGTCAGAATTACTTATACTGAAGCCATCGATATCCTGAAAAACTCGAAACCCTATAAGAAAAATAAATTCCAGTTCCCGGTTGACTGGGGGATCGATTTACAAAGTGAGCACGAACGTTACCTTGTTGAAAAACATTTCAAATGCCCGGTTATCCTGACGGATTATCCGAAAAATATAAAGGCATTTTACATGAAACAAAACGACGATGACAAAACAGTCCGCGCCATGGATGTGTTGTTTCCCCAGATTGGAGAAATTATCGGGGGCTCGCAGCGGGAAGAAAACCTTGAAAAGCTGGAAAAACGGATGGCAGAAATGAACATCCCGGCTACTGAAATGTGGTGGTATTTAGATACACGAAGGTACGGAAGCGTTGTTCACAGTGGGTTTGGATTGGGTTTTGAGCGCTTTGTGCAGTTTATTACCGGAATGGGAAACATCCGCGATGTCATCGCTTTTCCGAGGACGCCAAAAAGTGCAGAATTCTGATCAGCATGCTTGAAGTACATCGAAAAAATAGTAAATTTACGGTGCTAAGAAAAAAGGGATATGGAGCAAAAACTTTCGTTACAGCAAAAGTTGCTACAGAAGCTTTCACCACAACAAATTCAGGTGATAAAGCTTCTGGAGATTCCTACGCTCCAGCTCGAGCAGCGCATAAAAAAAGAACTGGAAGAAAACCCTGTACTCGAGCTTGAATCAGATACCCCCGAAAGCGAGGAAGACAGCAGCGAAACCGACTCGGAACAAAGCAGCGACGAAGATGAATTCTCGTACGACGATTACCTGAACGAAGAAGACGACGACATTCCTTCCTATAAAACTTCTGCCAACAACTATTCAAAAGACGAAAAATACGTTGATATACCTTTTTCCGTAGGTGTCACTTTTCACGAAAACCTGCGCGACCAGCTAAGTATGGTAAGTCTTTCGGAAGGCGATACGCAACTGGCAGAATACATTATTGGAAATATTGACGATGACGGTTACCTGCGGCGCGATTTAATGTCGATAAGCGACGACCTGGCATTTAACCTGAACATGGAAGTGCCCGAGGAAAAGCTGGAAGAAATACTGAAGGTCATACAGCGCCTGGATCCACCGGGAATTGGCGCCCGCAACCTTAGGGAATGCCTCCTGCTTCAGTTGGACCGCAAAAAAAACGGCAGCCATGAACTGGCCCGTTCCATTATTAAAGATTATTTCGACGAGTTTACACGAAAACACTACGAAAAAATCAAGAAAAAGCTCAATTTATCGGATGATGAGCTAAAACACGGAATTGAACAGGTATTAAAACTGAACCCAAAACCCGGCAGTTCATACAGCAATCCGCACAATAAAGCAAACCAGCACATTATTCCTGATTTCATGCTGGAAAACGTCGATGGCGAATTGGTTCTTTCACTCAATCAGCAAAATGTGCCCGATTTAAAAATAAACGATACTTATCTTGAAATGCTGCGCGGACTGGTTGAGCACAACAAACAAAAAAATAAAAACCAGAAAGATGCCATGATGTTTGTGAAGCAAAAAGTGGATTCTGCCAAATGGTTTATCGATGCCATCAGGCAAAGAAACCATACGCTTCTGCTCACCATGTCGGAAATTATCGATTTTCAGAAAGAATATTTTAAAGAAGGCGATGAAGCCAAACTCCGCCCGATGATCCTGAAAGACATTGCTGAACGTACAGGGCTCGACATTTCCACCATCTCAAGGGTTTCGAACAGTAAATATATACAAACACATTTTGGAATTTTTCCGCTGAAATATTTCTTCTCGGAAGGCTTACAGAAAGATGACGGTGAAGAAGTTTCGACACGGGAAATAAAGAAAATCCTGCGGGAGTGCATCGAAAACGAAGACAAACACAAACCACTTACCGACGAAAAACTCACCCAGATTTTAAAAGATAAGTCGTACAACATTGCCCGCAGAACAGTAGCAAAATACCGCGAACAGCTTGATATACCCGTAGCCCGCCTGCGGAAGAAACTATAAAATGCTCAAAAAAACAGCTCAGATAATATCTGTATTATTTCACCCGGTGCTTCTTCCAACACTGGGTTTTTTGCTTATGTTCAATTCCGGGTTTTATTTTTCCTTCCTTTCGTGGGAAGCCAAAAGGTATGTTTTAATGGTTGTGCTGTTTACCACCGGCATTTTGCCGTTACTTTCGGTAGCCCTGCTGGCGCTGAAACCAAAATTCGATATTTCGCTGAATAAAGTCAGCGACCGGCTGATGGTGCTGCTGTTTACTTCAGCATTTTATTACCTCGGTTTTGTTTTGCTGGACCGGATAAAAGCCTACCCGGTTTTTAAACTTGTAATGATTGCTTCGGTTTTGGTGATAATCGCCCTGCTCCTGATTTCTTTCAAATGGAAAATAAGCAGCCACATGGCAGCGCTCGGGGCAATTACAGGTGCAGTGCTGGCGCTGGCTTTCCGAACCGGAATCAACCCGGTTTTTTCGGTTTTGGTTGTTGTTTTAGCTTCCGGCTTAACAGGTACCTCGCGGCTGATAGTGCAAAAAAACAGCCTGGCACAAGTTGTGGCAGGCTACTTTCTGGGGTTGATAATTGTATACCTCGTTATTTATTTCGTTTGAACTATTCCACAAACTTATATCCAATTCCCTTCAGCGTTTTAATGTGCTGATTTCCGATTTTCTCACGCAACTTGCGGATATGCACATCGATGGTGCGATCGCCCACCACAACATTTTCGCCCCAAACCGAAGAATAAATCTCTTCGCGGGTAAATACTTTTCCGGGTTTTGAAACCAGCAGCGACAGCAATTCGAATTCTTTGCGCGGCAAAATCATTTCCTCATCGCTAATTCGAATCAGGTATCTTTCTTTGTCGATTACAAGATTTCCGATGGTCATTGTATTCGAATCCGCAGCATAGGTAACCGGCCCCGTTGTTTCACCTGTGCGTTTCAGCAGTGCTTTTACACGGCTCACCAAAACCTTAGGCCGCACGGGCTTTGTAATGTAATCGTCGGCACCGGCTTCAAACCCGGCAATCTGCGAATAATCTTCGCCACGCGCAGTTAAAAATGCAATAATCGTATTGGTGAGCGTAGGTATTTTCCGTATTTCTTCGCAGGCTGCAATTCCATCCATTTCAGGCATCATCACATCAAGAATAATCAGGTGGGGTTGCTTTTTTTCGGCCAGCTTAATGGCATCGGCGCCATTTTGAGCAGTAAATACCTTGTAGCCTTCTTTTTCGAGGTTGTAGCTAATGAATTCCAGGATATCCACTTCATCGTCAACCAACAGGATTTTAAAATTATTTTCAGTCATGAGATTAATTGTTATAATCTGTAAATGTTACTTTTTCCGGTTACATTAACAAATCTTTAAACTTACAATAAGCAAAGTTATCTTTATTATTTGGCTTTTTCAAGCGTAAAATTAAATGTTGTTCCCTGATCGATAACACTGCGCACATTAATCGACTGGTTATGTGCCTCGATTATATGCTTCACAATGGAAAGGCCGAGACCAGTTCCTCCCTGTTCCCGGGAGCGTGATTTATCTACACGGTAAAAACGCTCAAAAATACGTGGCAGGTTTTTCTTTTCAATTCCGATACCGTTATCGGTCACTTCCACCATAATGTTTTCATCGAGATCGTGAAACGACACATGCACAAAACCTTCTTTTTTCCCATACTTAATGCCATTAACAACCAAATTGGTAAGCACTTCCAGAATGCGGTTGCGGTCGGCTTTTACATAAATGGGTTTAAGCGGTTTGTTTACAATGTCCAGCGAAATCTGCCGCTCATCAGCCTGCCACTGTTCCATTTCCAATACATCCTGCACCGTTTTTACAATATCGAAACTAACCATTTTAAGTTTCATTTCACCCGATTCGAGTTTGGTGATCGACTCAAGGTCTTCTACAATGGAAATCATCCGGTCGATACTTTTTTCGGTGCGTTTCAAATAGAGCATGTTTATTTTTTCGTCATCAATTCCGCCTTCAAGAAGGGTAAGAATGTAACCCTGTATGTTAAAAATCGGGGTTTTTAGTTCGTGCGAAACATTGCCCACAAACTCTTTCCGGTAACGTTCCAGCTCTTTCAGCCGCTCAATTTCTTTCATCTGGGTTTTGGCCCATTCTTCAACCTCAAAACGCACATTGGCCAGCAGGTTGGTTGAATCAGCCGATTTTTCATCCATTTTTTTCCCACTCAGCGGTAAATCTTTAATGGTTTTGTAAACCGGCCTGATTTTATCGAGGATGTATTTATTAATTGCAAAGAGAATGGAGAAGAATGAGACGATAAAAAATAAAATTACCAGAACAATGTTTACAATTATCCCTGCATTCAGCCACCAGCTAAATAACAGAAAAAGGGCAACCATTAACGTTAACCCGAGGGAAAGGTAAGTTGTTAATTGCCGCGAAGAATATGTTCTCATGTTTTATTACCTGTTTTAAACATTTCGCTTATCCGGATTGCATTTTTGAATAATGCGGGTGATTTTCAATTATTTTAAGAATTCAAAAATATAAAAAATATAGATGACTTCAGTTAACACTAATTTTATGGTTAGTTAATGATTTTTTAATATTTTAGTGGACTTTTAAGGTTTAATTCGCACTGTAATTTTTAGCCTATAAAAATAAGATAATGGAAAATTTTTACCTTATCATTGTAGTAATCCTCTTCGCACTTGCCATCTCAGATTTAATTGTTGGAGTTAGTAACGATGCCGTTAACTTTTTGAACTCTGCTTTTGGTTCGAAAGCAGCTCCCCGTTGGCTTGTGTTTTTACTTGCAGCCCTCGGTGTTCTGGTGGGTTCTACCTTCTCCAGTGGTATGATGGAGGTGGCCCGGAAAGGGATTTTTCATCCCGACATGTTTGTTTTTTCCGAAATCATGGTCATATTTCTGGCAGTAATGATAACCGACGTTATCCTGCTCGATATGTTTAACACTTTCGGGATGCCTACTTCCACCACAGTTTCCATTGTTTTCGAATTGCTGGGTTCGGCTGTGGCTGTTTCCATCGTTAAAATTAAACAAATGGGCGGCTCTGTTATCGAACTCTCGGAATATATTAACTCTGAAAAAGCACTGGCAATTATAACCGGTATTTTACTTTCGGTGTTTATTGCATTTACTGTGGGGGCCATCGTTCAGTACATTACCCGGTTTATTTTCACCTTTAACTACCGAAAAAAGATGAAATATTACGGTTCGGTTTTCGGTGGTTTGGCAATTACAGCAATTGTTTACTTTATTCTTATTAAAGGCATTAAAGGTTCTGCTTTTGCCGAAGTAATGGTTGGCGGAGAAAAAATCGGAGACTGGGTAGTTCATCATACCGTAACCCTTTTGCTTTACAGCTTTGCCTTTTGGGTAATTATATTACAATTACTGCGGTGGTTATTCAACATTAAAATATTAAAATTAATTGTTCTTGTTGGAACCTTTGCTCTGGCTATGGCTTTTGCCGGAAACGACCTTGTAAACTTCATTGGAGTGCCAATTGCCGGGTTTAAATCATTTCAGGCGTGGGTAGCCGGAGGTGGAATGTCGCCCGATACATTTAGTATGGAAATGCTCCGGGGCAAAAGTTCAACACCGGTTTTCATGTTGTTAATTTCCGGGTTGATAATGGTTATTACATTAATCACATCAAAAAAAGCACAATCGGTTACCGAGACTGAGATTAATTTAGCACGCCAAGCAGAAGGGATGGAGCGTTTTGGCTCTTCACTCATTGCCCGTTTAATGGTAAGGAGCACACTCAATTTCAACCGTTCTTTTTCCCGCTTTTTGCCTTCATTTGTCAACAAATCGATTAAAACCAGGTTCTCCCCGGTACCACTCGGCCCGTACGAAGATTTAAATACTCCCGCGTTTGATAAGCTGAGGGCGTCGGTTAACCTGGTGGTAGCCAGTATCCTGATTGCAATCGGAACTTCACTGAAACTGCCACTCTCCACAACTTATGTAACTTTTATGGTGGCAATGGGTACCTCTTTGTCCGACCGGGCCTGGGACCGCGAAAGTGCAGTTTACCGTGTTTCAGGAGTTTTTGCTGTTATTGGAGGCTGGTTTTTAACGGCTATTATTGCATTTACCGTTTCCGGTATTATAGCTTCCGTGATTTTGCTGGGCGGAAAATTTATGATTTTCGTTTTTGTGGCTGTTGCCATTTTTATGATAGTACGCACCCACATGTTCTTTAAAAAACGGAGCATACAGGATTTGGTTGAAGACGAGGAAGCCATTACTGAAAAAGATGAAACCGAAAAAGTAATGGAAAAATGTATTAAGCAGGTGAGCGATTCGATTATACAGGCAAATATTATTTACAACGAAAGCATTACCTATTTTCTGAAAGAAAAACGCGCGAAACTAAAAGAAGCCCTGGAAGTTAAAAACAGCCTGAATAAAAAATCGAAAAAGAAGAAAAACAAAGTACTGAATACGCTTTCAAAAATAAGCAATAACGTAGACTCCGGGCATTTCTATGTGCAACTGGTTGACTACCAGCGCGAGATGGCACATTCGCTTAATTTCCTTGCAGAACCACTCTACGAGCACATCGACAATCATCATAAGCCATTTATTAAAGAACAGGCAGACGAATTTGAGAAACTAAAAGTTGAGATTAACCAGTTCTTTAATTTTGCCCTTTCGATTGTTACTGACAGCAAATTTGAGAAGATTGACGATTTAGTTAAGATGCGGGATAAAATTGTGCAGGACCTTGAAAAAATGGAAATTGCCCAAATCAAACGGATCAAAGCAAAAGCAGTCAACACCCGCAATTCGGTGCTGTTTTTCAATACCATAACCGAAACCAAAAACATGTTGCTGCATGCCATTAACCTGCTGAAATCGCACCGCGACTTTATTACAGTTACACGCAAAAGCAAAGTATAAATAAAACAAAGCACATTTCAGAAAAAGGCTGCCGAAAACGAGCAGCCTTTTTTTTTGGGATAATACCTCTTTCAAAAACATTCATCAACTCAAAAAAAAAGACACAAGCATCTATTGTTTGTCCCAATAATTCTATATGTTGTTATTCAAAAATCAGCATATCAGGCACTGAATTTGCATTATCATTTACTGCCATTAATTGTTTTGAAATACAATCCATAAGGAAAATTTTAATGAATTACACAGGAAATTTCAGATTGTGTTTGTTAGTAAAAAGAAAAGTTAAAAAAATGGGAAACAAAATAATACTACTCACAGCATTCATTCTTACAACAATTTCGGGATGCGCGCAAAACAGCGGAAACAAAAATCAGGATGATAAATACAGGGAACTGACTCCGGAAGAAAAAAGGGTTATTCTTAACAAAGGTACCGAACGTCCGTTTTCAGGGGAGTACGATGATTTTTACGAAGAAGGGACCTACGTGTGCAAACAGTGTGGCGCTGAATTGTACC
>JBMCIT010000015.1:0-12724 GCA_048616715.1 Tangfeifania sp.
TTCGAGGAGCTGGGAATCTGGAGTTTCAACCCGGAGTATTTGCTGGGAATTTACATCTTAAACCTCCCGGTGGAAGAGTGGTTCTTTTTCATAGCTATTCCGTATGCCACGGTTTTTATTTACGAAGTGTTAAAAGTAAAACTTCCCCGTTTCGAAAAACCCAATCTATTTCTCGGTGTCAGCCTTATGTTACTTGTTGCATTTGCATTTACAGCCTGGTTTGCCCGCGAACGTCTTTACACTTTTTTCAATTTCTTTTTGCTGACTATTTATTTCGGATATACCATTTTCAGGAACCAGTTTAAGCAGCATTACACCAAATTCTATCTTGCCTGGCTCATTTCACTTGTTCCGTTTTTAATAGTAAACGGCTTTTTAACCGCACTGCCGGTGGTGGAATATAATCCGGATCACAACCTTGGAATCAGGATTTTTACTATTCCGCTTGAGGATTTCTTCTACTTTTTCTTATTGCTTATAATGAACCTGACTATTTTTGAATACCTGAAAAAACAAAAATATTATTAACCGGGAAGAACAATTAGAAAATGACTTTCTTATATACAACCGGCATCTACTTTTACACATTGATTTCACATCTTTTGTCCCCCTTTAATACCAAAGCACGGCAGTTTGTTAAAGGCAGGAAAAACTGGTCTGGCAAACTGACCCGGCAAATTGAAACAAACGCCCGCTATATCTGGGTTCACTGCGCTTCGCTGGGCGAATTCGAACAGGGCCGGCCGTTGATTGAGGCAATAAAAGAACGGCATCCTGAATACCGCATTATCCTCACTTTTTTCTCACCCTCGGGATACGAAATCCGGAAAAATTATCCGCTTGCCGACATCATTTCCTACCTGCCGGTTGACACCCCAAAAAATGCCCGGAAATTTATCAGGATAACCAACCCTGAAAAAGCATTCTTTGTAAAATACGAGTACTGGTATTTTTATATTTCTGAATTGAAAAAACAAAACATACCACTGTACCAGGTCTCCGCCATTTTTCGCGAAAGTCAGTTATTTTTTAAGGAGAATCGCTGGGGAAAATGGTACAGGGAATTGCTGCACCAATTTACACATTTTTTTGTGCAGGATAAAAAATCGGAAGAATTGCTGGCGTCAATTGGCATAACCAACGTTTCACTGGCCGGCGATACCCGTTTCGACCGGGTGGCAGCGATTGCAGCCGGTGCTAAAAAACTGCCGCTTGTTGAAAAGTTCAGGGGAGATTCGAGTCTGATTGTGGCAGGCAGTACCTGGAAACCCGATGAAGAAATGCTTGCAGCGTTTATTAACAATGGCGCTTATATTAAAATGATAATCGCTCCCCACGAAGTTTCAGCCACAAATATCAACAGGCTTCAACAAATGTTGAAAACCCCCTCTGTTTTATACAGTGCAGCCGAAAATGAGGACCTGGCAGCAAAACAAGTGTTGATAATTGATTCCGTCGGGCTGCTTTCCTCGCTCTACCGCTACGGAGACGCGGCATACATTGGAGGAGGATTTGGTGTGGGCATTCACAACATTCTGGAAGCTGCCACCTTTGGATTGCCTGTAATTTTCGGGCCGAATTATCAGAAATTTAAGGAAGCGGTAGATTTGATTAAAAAAGGTGGAGCATTTACCATTAAAGACTTTGCCGAACTGAAAGCCGTTCTTGAAAAACTACTTTCCAACAAAAAATTCCTGGAAAAGGCATCTGCCGTAAATAAAGAATATGTGGACGAAAATGTGGGCGCCACATTTCTTATCATAAAAAAAGTTTTCAACAAATAGAACTTTTTTGCACATAATTTGTTAGGGGCCAAATGCTTTAAAAATTTTGATTTTTTCACCCGAAAATTCGAACAAAAAATCAAGCTCTTCGCATTAAAAAAAATCAGTTTTGGTAAACTTTTTACAGAAAGCAACAGGTTAATAGCCTATATATCAGAAATATGACAAATTAAAGTTGATAACTTTTCATTTTTTATTCCAAAAAACTATTCCATTTCTTTGGGATGTGTTTTATCTTGCATTGCACAATTTCAAAGCAAAAGGCTATCGCCAAAATTTGTTTTAGATAATTATAAAAGTATTAAATATATTAACTGGACACTATGGCATACAATGAAGTATCAACAACGGCCACTACCGGCAAAAAAATCTATTCGCAGGAAGAAGCGGTAAAGGCATCCCAGGAGTATTTTAAAGGGGACGACCTGGCAGCAAGGGTTTGGGTAAATAAATATGCCCTGAAAGATTCTTTCGGGAATATTTTCGAACTCACCCCCGACGATATGCACCGGCGACTGGCAAAAGAAATTGCACGCATTGAAAAAAAGTATCCAAACCCGCTAAAAGAAGAAGAAGTTTACGAAGCACTAAAAGGCTTTAAACACATTGTTCCGCAGGGAGGGCCAATGACCGGAATCGGGAACGATTACCAGGTCGCTTCGCTTTCCAACTGTTTTGTGGTTGGAAACGACGGCAATTCCGATTCGTACGGCGGCATCATGAAAATTGACCAGGAGCAGGTACAATTAATGAAGCGCCGCGGAGGCGTGGGCCACGATCTGTCGCATATCCGCCCGAAAGGTTCGCCGGTGAAGAATTCTGCCCTTACTTCCACCGGAATTGTGCCTTTTATGGAACGGTATTCCAACTCCACACGCGAAGTTGCGCAGGATGGCCGTCGCGGAGCGTTAATGCTTTCGGTATCTGTCAAACATCCCGACTCCGAAAGTTTTATAGACGCCAAGCTCGAGCAGGGAAAAGTTACCGGGGCCAATGTTTCTGTAAAAATGCAGGATGAATTCATGAAAGCTGTGGAGGCTGGAACAAATTATACGCAGAGTTACCCGATTGACAGCGACAAACCAGTGTATAAAAAAGAAATCGATGCCGGAAAACTTTGGAATAAAATTGTAAAAAACGCATGGAAATCAGCCGAGCCCGGAATTCTTTTCTGGGACACAATCCTGCGTGAATCGGTGCCTGACTGTTATGCCGATTTGGGCTATCGCACCGTTTCTACCAACCCTTGCGGCGAAATTCCGCTTTGCCCCTATGATAGCTGCCGCCTGCTCGCAATCAACCTTTATTCGTATGTTGAAAATCCGTTTACCCCGGAGGCCAAATTTAATTTCGATCTGTTCAAAGAACACATCCATTATGCCCAGCGCATCATGGATGACATCATCGATCTGGAACTGGAAAAAATCGATGCGATTCTTGAAAAAATAAATGCTGACCCGGAAGATGAAGAGATAAAATTTGTGGAAAAGAGCCTTTGGGAAAAAATCAAACAAAAAGCCAGCGAAGGGCGCCGTACCGGAATCGGCATCACTGCCGAAGGCGATATGCTGGCTGCACTCGGGTTGCAGTACGGGAGCGACATAGCCGTTGATTTTTCAGAAGAAATTCACAAAACAATAGCGCTGGAATCTTACCGCTCGTCCGTATTTCTCGCTAAAGAACGCGGACCGTTTTCGATTTACGATGCAAAACGCGAAGCCAGCAACCCGTTTATTAACCGGTTGAAAAATGCAGACAGCAAATTGCATGAAGACATGATGAAATACGGCCGGCGAAATATTGCATTGCTGACAATCGCACCAACCGGGACCACCAGTTTAATGACACAAACCACCTCGGGCATCGAGCCGGTTTTCCTGCCGGTGTATAAACGCCGCCGGAAAGTAAATCCGAACGATAAAAATGTACGGGTCGATTTTGTGGATGAAGTGGGCGATCACTGGGAAGAGTATACGGTATTCCATCACAAATTTAAAACCTGGATGAAAACCCGGGGATACGATCTGAACCGTGAATATTCGCAGGAAGAACTGGACAAAATGGTGAAGAAATCACCCTACTTCAAGGCCACTTCAAACGATGTGGACTGGTTGTCGAAAGTGCGGATGCAGGGGCGCATTCAGAAATGGGTGGACCACTCCATCAGCGTTACCATTAACCTTCCTTCCACCGCTACCGAAGAGTTGGTTGGAAACCTGTACATAGAAGCATGGAAAAGCGGATGCAAAGGTGTTACCGTATACCGCGACGGCTCCCGTTCGGGCGTGCTTATTTCAAACGACGGAAAAGACAAGAAAAAAGCCGATGTGTTCCCGACCAACCGTCCGGATAAACTGGAGGCCGATGTAGTTCGTTTCCAAAACAACAAGGAAAAGTGGGTGGCTTTTATTGGTTTGATGGACAACAAACCGTACGAAATATTTACCGGTTTATCGGATGATGAGGATGGAATCCTGTTGCCGCGGTCGATTACCAAAGGATACATTATTAAAAGCAACGACGGAGAAGGGCAATCGCGTTACGATTTCCAGTATGTGAACAAACGCGGGTATAAAACAACCATCGAAGGATTGTCTTATAAATTCAACCCGGTATTCTGGAATTATGCCAAACTGATTTCAGGCACATTGCGCCACGGAATGCCGATTCATAAAGTGGTTGAACTGGTTACCAGCCTGCAGCTCGACAATGAAACCATCAACTCATGGAAAGCGGGGGTTGCAAGGGCACTTAAAAAATACATTCCGAACGGAACACTGGCAGACGATGCCATGTGTGGTGAATGCGGATCGGACGATGTAGTTTACCAGGAAGGTTGTTTAACCTGTCTTTCCTGCGGATCTTCCAAGTGTGGATAAGATCAGAGCTAATCCAACAAAAAACCAGGGTTTTCAACCCTGGTTTTTTTATGCCTGCTAAAACAGGCAGCTATCTTTAAATTTCTTATGCTTCAATCATTTTCTGGTAATCTTCTGCCGACATTAAATCTTCCAGTTCCGACGAATCGGCTACTTTAATTTTTACCATCCAGCCTTTTCCGTAAGGATCTTTATTAACCAGTTCAGGCTCGTCGGCAAGTTCTTCGTTTACTTCAGAAACTTCGCCCCCAACCGGCATAAACAAATCTGAAACTGTTTTTACGGCTTCAACGGTACCAAACGTTTCACCTTTATCGAGTTCTTCACCTTCGGTTTCAATTTCCACAAAAACAACATCGCCCAGTTCACCCTGGGCAAAATCAGTTACTCCAACTGTAACAGTATCGCCTTCAACGCGAACCCATTCATGATCTTCTGTGTATTTCAAATCTGCTGGTATATTCATAATTCCAATTTTTAAGTTTTTTCAAAATTAATATAATTTACTGAAAACGGAGTGCCCAAAAGCCAACCATTTCCCTGATTTATCCCGCATTTTTAAAATTCTGTGAAAATTTAGTCCTTCACTTTTTGTATACTTGCACTGATTGAATTTATTACGGATATGTTTTCAGCAAAAGCAACTACCATAAAAGCACTCGACGAAATTGCCGGGGAGCTAATCGAAAAATACCCGGAGCAGCGCATTTTTGCATTTTACGGAAAAATGGGAGCCGGAAAAACCACTTTTATACAAGCTATATGCAGGAAACTCGGGTCACCCGATAATGTTGTCAGCCCTACTTTTGCGCTGATAAATGAATACAAAACCGGTGCGATGCATTCCATTTATCATTTTGATTTTTACCGGATTGAAAACATGGAAGAAGCTTTTGACCTGGGATACGAAGATTATTTTTACAGCGGGGAATACTGCCTGATTGAGTGGCCTGAAAAAATTGAACCCCTGCTTCCTGAAAATTATGTGGAAGTAAAAATTGAAGCACTGGAAAACGATGATCGCCGGATTTCAGCCCAAATTATTTATCCTTTCGGAATAAATCAAATCCAGTAATTTTGAAAATTGCACTTTTGAATGTAACTTGATCCGCCAATTAGAGCCAATAATCTGTTAGTATGACAAGCCGGGAAAAATCACCAGAAAATATGTCGGTTTCAAAAACCATGTTAATGCCCCAGGAGGAAATGCTTGAAATTAAAAGCAAAAGTGAGAAAATTAAAATCGGGATTCCCTCCGACTATTCCAAGGTGGAATACCGGGTGCCGCTCACACCGCAGGCGGTAGATTTGCTAACTTCTTACGGGCACGAAATTTACATTGAAAAGGATGCCGGCAAACACGCCAGCTACACCGACGACCAGTACCGGCAGGCCGGGGCAGTAATTCTTGAAGAAAAGGAAGAAGTATTTCAGTGCGATATAATACTGAGGGTAGCGCCTTTTGGCAACGACGAGATTGACTTGCTGCGCGGCAACCAGGCCGTAATTTCGAGCATGCAGATTCAGGCCCATTGCAGCGAATCGATTAAAAAACTGATGCAAAAAAAAGTGACCACCATCGCCTTTGAGAACCTGGAAAATGAGGAAGGTTTCATGCCGGTGGTTCACCAAATGAGCCAGATTGCCGGGGTTACTTCCATTACAATTGCCAGCGAATACCTGAGCAATTCCCACAACGGAAAAGGAGTGCTTTTTGGCGAAGTTACCGGTGTTACACCCGCCGAACTGGTGATTATCGGTACCAGCACTGCTGCCGAATATGCCGCACGCGCGGCGCTGTCGCTCGGTATTCTGGTAAAAGTTTTCGACACTTCGGTTTACGATTTGAGCAAACTGGAAGAGAAGCTGGGTCAGCGGATTTTCACTTCGGTATTTTACCCCAAGGTTTTACGCAAAGCCCTTTTCTCGGCCGATGCCGTAATTGGCGCCATGTCGTTTAATACCACACCAAAATTCAAGGTTTCCGAAGATTTGGTAAAACAGATGAAAGAAGGCTCGGTAATTATCGATTTGAATGCCAGCCAGGGTGGTTGTTTCGAAACATCGAGATGTACCGATTTCAACAATCCAACCTACATAAAACACGGAGTGGTACATTATTGTGTGCCCAATTCGCCCTCGCTTGTTTCGCGCACGGCATCCATTTCACTGAGCAACATTCTCATTCCCATTTTGCTGGCCATTGGCGACAGTGGCGGGGTAGACAACTACATTAAAACCTCGAAGGGTTTCCGCAAAGGGGTTTATATTTATCACGGAATTCTGACCAACACTGAAGTGGGCAATCTTTTTAATATTCCCGCCAAAGACATCGACCTGCTGCTGGCTGTATTTTAACGGTGCAAAATCAAATTTGTGTAAAAAATGTTCAACTCATTAAATAATAATTATCCTTTTAATGAAGACCTGAAATTTAATCTCAAATCAATTTCAGGAGTGAGCCTCGGGTTGTTTTTGTTCCTGCTTTTCTTTCAGCCGCTCGATCCTGCAACTTCCGATTTCAATAAAAAATTACTGGTTTTAGCCGGATTTGGTGTAATTACTTTGTTGCTGCTGCTTTTGCTCCGGGTATTTATACCCTCGTTTTTGCCAAAAGTTTTCACCCCGGAAAAATGGACCCTCAAAAAAGAAATCCTGCTTCATTCTCTTTTTGTTGTTTTAAACAGTGTTGCTTTCGCATTTTTTGCTGCTTATGTTGGCCAAATCAAAATAACTTTTCCACTCACCGTAAGAATTGTACTGATTTCTCTGATACCGGTGCTTTTGCTGGTGGTTATTTATGAATATCAGTTTTTGAAAAACCGGATAAAAAACCTGCTCAACCAAAATGGGGGCGATAATTTCGGTGAAAGTGAATCCGAAGCCGGGCGGGTTATTGAATTTGAATCGGAAAACCAGGCCGAACATTTTCACCTGTTCCCGGAACAAATAATTCTGATTCAGGCCGCTTCAAATTATATCGAAATCATATACAAACAGAACGAAAAAGTGAGCCGTCGCCTGATTCGCAGCACAATGAAAAAGGCCGAAAAACAACTTTCAGAATATCCCTTTCTTTTAAGATGTCACCGCTCGTGCATTGTAAATACAAATTCAATCCAAAAAATTCATAAAAGCACAGAAGGTTTAAAACTCGAATTATATGATTATCCACGCCAGGTAAATGTTTCGCGGCAGTATGTGCTTTCCGTAAAAAATGCATTGGAAAATCCGGCCTGACAGATTCCGGTTGTCCCTTACCAAAGTCATTCGTCCCCGGAACGCCGGTATAACCACATTCTCCTGTTAGAAATCCCAAATATTTTTTTGACATTTCATCTCGCTTTATCTTTATGATAAGAAAAAAGCAAAATGTCATGAAAATTTTAATGATTTACCCTGAATATCCCGATACGTTCTGGAGTTTTAAACATGCCGTGAAATTTGTATCGAAAAAAGCAGCCCATCCTCCACTTGGGTTGTTGACTATCGCCCCGTTACTGCCGGATGACTGGCCGAAGAAACTCATTGATTTGAATGTTGAAAAACTTGGAGAGAAAGATATACTCTGGGCCGATTTGATTTTTATCGGGGCCATGTCGGCTCAATACAAATCAACAGTTGACGTGATTAACAAGTGCAAGTCGCTGAATAAAACAATTGTGGCCGGCGGACCGATGTTCACAGAAGATTATGAAAAGTTTGAAACGGTTGACCACCTGGTCCTTAACGAAGCAGAAATCACATTGCCGTTATTTTTGGATGATTTGCAAAAAGGACAACCAAAACGCATTTACCAGACCGAAGAATTTGCTGACATTACAACTTCGCCGCAACCCGATTATTCGCTCATCGATGTTTCTCGATACTCTTCAAAGAGTATCCAGTTTACCCGTGGTTGCCCGTTTAACTGCGAGTTCTGCGATATTACGGCATTGCTGGGGCACAAAATGCGAATAAAAACCACGCAGCAAATTATTACTGAACTTCAGGCTTTATACGATTTGGGTGCACGGGGCGACATCTTTTTCGTTGACGATAATTTTATCGGGAATAAAAAAGTGCTGAAAACAGATTTGCTTCCTGCACTTATTGAGTGGATGAATGCACACGGAAACCCCTACACGCTATCCACTGAAGCATCTGTAAACCTGGCCGACGACCCGGAATTGATGACCCTGATGACACAGGCCGGTTTTTCTTCGGTGTTTGTGGGAATTGAAACCCCGCAGGAATCGAGCCTCGAAGAGTGCAAAAAATCACAAAACAGAAACCGCAGCCTGCTCGACAGTGTAAAAACAATTCAGCAAAACGGAATGGAAGTGCTGGGCGGTTTTATTGTGGGTTTCGACAGCGACACACCGGGAATCTTCAGTCAGCAAATAGAATTTATTCAGAAAAGCGGCATTGTATCGGCCATGATTGGATTGCTGAACGCCCCAACTAAATCGAAATTATACCAACGATTGCAAAAAGAGGGACGGATTCTGAATAAAATGACCGGAGACAATACCGATGCCACCATGAATTTCATCCCCAAAATGAATAAGGAAATTCTAACAAACGGCTACCGCTATGTCATTCGTGGAATATACGAAGGCAAGCCTTTTTATGCGCGTGTCCGCAAATTTTTAAATGATTTCAATCCGCAGGTGAAAGTCCGCACAAAAATTACATTCAACAAATTTGTGGCGCTTATTAAATCCATGGTTATCATCGGGATACTCGACAGGGACCGGAAATATTACTGGCAACTGTTTTTCTGGAGCCTGTTTACCCGGCCCAAAGTTTTTCCGCTGGCGGTTACCTATTCCATTTATGGGTACCACTACCGCAGGGTGTTCAAAAAAATGAATTTCTTTTAAATGGATAAAGATTTCAACTTTCTTTTTTAACCAGTATCGTCATTGAAACCGGGTTGGCTTTTATTTCTCCCGATACAATTTCTCCCTGGCCGTCTGAATGAAAATCATCACCATTTACCATGGTTGTATAATTGCCCTCGGGCAACGGAATGACTGCATCTTTTCTGCTTCCGTTAAAAATCAGGATAATGTTTTTCCATGAATCGTTCATTGCACGGCCATCGATGCAGTAGGCAACTACCCCGATTTTATATTGCGTGCAGAATTTTATATTGTTCTGAACCTGGTCGGTCTGCGACATCCTGAATGCCGGATGATTTTTTCGCATTTCAATCAGGTTTTTATAATAGGTGAAAACATCTTCAAACTCTTCTTTCCGGTTCCAGTCGATTTGGTTGACCGAATCGGGCGATTTGTATGAATTGCCGTGCCCGCCTTTTGTCCTGCAAAACTCGACGCCTGCGTGCAAAAACGGAATTCCCTGCGAAGTAATTACAAGCGCCCCTGAAAGTTTCATCATTTTCCGCATCTCCTCATCGGTTGCTTTCGGACAGCTCGATTTAAGTTTGTCCCACAGCGTATAATTGTCGTGGCACGAAGCATAATTCACGCATTGCCCGGGAGCGCCGGCCCAGGGTTGTTTCGACGATTCAACGTATTCGTAAACAATTTCCGGATGACGCACGGCGCCTACCACACCAAATTTTACAGCTTCTTCGCGCAACTCAAGGCCATTCACAAAACCTTTGGTTTTTTTGCTGCTGTGATTTCCTTTCAGGGCGTCGCGCATATCATCGTTAAAAGCGGCAACACCCGGCAGTTGCGGAATATTTCTTTTAACGGCGCGTTTTTCTTCGGGCATCGGGCTGTGGTCAGCAGTCCAGCCTTCGCCGTAAAGGAGCATCCCGTGATTAATCTGATCCAGTTCGTGCCTTATGGTTTGCATGGTTTTTAAATCATAAATACCCATTAAATCGAACCGAAATCCGTCAATGTGAAATTCTTCGGCCCAGTATTTCAGCGAATCCACAATGTATTTTCGTACCATTGCCCGCTCGGTAGCCAGTTCGTTTCCACAACCTGAGGCATTGGAAAAACTGCCGTCTTTTTTCTGCCGGTAAAAATAACCGGGCACGGTTTGGTTAAATACCGATTCTTTGGCAAAATAGGTATGGTTGTAAACCACATCCAGAATCACCCCAATCCCGTTGGAATGAAGTGCCTGCACCAGATTTTTGAACTCTTTTATCCGCGTGGTCCCGTCATAAGGGTCAGTAGCATACGATCCTTCGAGTGCATTGTAATGCAACGGATCGTATCCCCAGTTGTATTTTTCAAGAGGGTTTTCCTCATCCACCGTAAAAAAATCATTAACGGGAAGTAAATGCACATGGGTAATTCCCAGTTCTTTCAAATGCGATAAACCGGTGGCACTCCCTTTTTCGGTGTGGGTGCCCTCTTCTGTAAATCCCAAATATTTTCCTTTATGCTGAATTCCGGACGATTCGGAGATGGAAAAATCACGGACATGTGTTTCATAAATCACAGCATCGGTAAAGCTTTTCAGGGCCGGCCCGTTGTCATTCTCCCAGTTTTCAGGATTTGTTTTTCGCGGATCATATATCAATCCCCGCTTCCCGTTTACGCCAACGCAACGGGCATACATATCCGGCGTTTCGGCCAGCCATTCTCCGTCGTTTACTTTAAAGGTATAATACTTCCCCTGGTAATCGCCCGTTAAAACGGTCGCCCAGACTCCGTTTCCAACGGCCTGCAACTGTGTTTTATGAAAGGCTTCTCCTGTTTTCCCGTCTTTATACAACCGGAATTCGATCATTTTGGCGGTAGGGGCCCAAATCTTCACGGTTGTTTTTTCCGGTGTCCAGGTTACCCCTAAATCGTTTCCCTCATAAAAAGGATATATCGAAAAATCGATGTGGTTAAATTTCCAGTCTCTCATTAAAATTTAAATAACGTCTTTCGTAAATAAACACTCTGACTTCCCAGCCTGCGTCCGTTCACTTCGAAAATGACCACTTTTACTTTTGGCAGTTGTTTGAGGCTTTTCGAATGTGCATAAAACCGGTTCAGGTCGACTGTCAAAGTGTGACTCTGTTCTTTGTCCAGATACAACGGATAAAATGAAGCATTATTGGTTCCTTTAATCCTGAATTTTCTTTTCACCCATATACTGCTGAAAACCAGCATCGGCTGCTCGATGTCAACAGCTTCTTCTCCTTCATTTTTTACAGTGAGTATCAATTCATCGGGATAATACAGTGCATCTTTTTTCAATTCCACACTTACTTTCTTTTTAGAAAACCTGGGCCAGATAATTTTTCGTTTCGCCTTAAACGGGCCAATAAAAAAAAGCAGAACCAGCAATATGGCAACTGAAAGAATTACTGCAAACCATAAAAGTTTGTGGCCCTCGGGGCCAATTTCATTTTGGGCCCAAACGGTTTGCGTCAGGGCAATTAAAGAAACTAAAACTATCAGGCGCTTCATTCTCATAATTTTGGGACAAAAATAGCAGAATATTTTTGATGTTATTTCTTTAATTGAACGGCAAGCCCCCTAAAAAGTTCAACCACCTGAACTTTAATCACTTTACGCTTGGAAATTCCTGGTTCAGTAAAATAAGTTGTACCGAGCATTAATAAATTGTAAGGAAAGCGACATTTTTACGACCAATCAATCGTATAAAAGACTTTTTTGTATTTTATTTGCAAGTAATAACCGATTTATATCATGAAAACAACTATTATGAAACATTTGGTATGCCCCATCTCTGAGGAAAAAATAAACGAACAGGTTACGCGAATAAATGCTTTACTCACGGTGCTTTTGGTTGCAGCAGGGTTTATTTTTCAATCAGTACTGTTTTTCATTTTTCTGCTTGCCGATTTTTACATCAGGGCATTTACCCAACTGAAATACAGTCCCATTAGTTTTTTGAGTGCGAAACTGGCAAACGCACTCAACCTCGATAAAAAGCCAATTGCAAAGGCTCAGAAAATTTTTGCAGCCAGGCTTGGTTTTGTTATGACACTTGCGATTTCAATTTTGCTTTATTTCAACCTCACAACGGCAGCAATTGTAGTGGGAGGAATTCTCGTATTTTTCGCCACATTGGAATTTGCACTGGCAATTTGTGTGGGGTGTATTATTTATACTTATTTGGTTTTGCCGTTTT
>JBMCIT010000016.1:0-12598 GCA_048616715.1 Tangfeifania sp.
GTTTTTTTGAGAACATTTTTTTTCCGTTTTCCTTCAAAACGGTTACCTCATCGCCATCCACAAATATAAAGTCGGTGATATTATTCCCATCCAAATCGCCGACTGTAAAAAAGTGGTCTTCGCTAAAATTGCCGGTTTTCTTTTCAACATGCCTGCTGTCAAAATAAATATAATGCACTTTCCCGCTTAAATCAGTGGCAATAATTTTGGGTGTTTCGTTCAGGTTCAATACAAGCGGGTTTTTAGAATTTTCGAACCAGGCAGAAGTTTCCACGCGGGTTTCACCACGGCGGTCCTGGATGTAAATTTTCGATTTATCTTTAAAAACAATGTAATCGCGGCTGCCAATCCTGAAGTGCTGCACCGGCGTAATAACCGGATGCGCCGTTTGACCGAATACCCATCCGCTGATTTTTTTCCCTGATTTATCATAGGCAAGCACCGATTTGTCTTCGTGGGCGATAAAATAACGGTAATCGCGGTTATTGTGGTAATCGAAAACATTCACTCCGTTGGTGGCCGGTGAGCTAAACTCAACCGGAAAGTGATCCACATTGTTTCCTTCCCTGTCAACCAGGTACAGCTTTTCTCTGGTATTGAACAGGTATTGCAGTTTCCCGTTTTCATAATAATCTACCTGATGAACCTCACCCAAAATTGGTCCGGGGAGCGGCATTGTCCAGCGCACCCTGCCATCGCCGGTAATTTGATGCAGGTTATAATTTTCATCCTGAACAATGATTTCGCGGCTATCCGTATCATTATGGTTAGTAACCAGTTGTGGTTTTATAATAATGTTGCCGCCAATGTTACTTTGCCACGTTGTCTGGGCTTGCCGGCGGGCTTCAGGATCATATTCAATAACCAGCGAATTGTAATAACTGTTTTTTTCGTGCTGCACCTGCCAGCTTATTGCTCCAAACCTGCGGATATTTTCTTCTGCCTTATCAAGTTGCTGAATGGTTTCATTTGAAAAAAGTTCGTCCTTAAACCCGAAAGCATGGTTCACATCAACAAAAGCATGCACATTGGCGCGGTTAGAATGGTTTTGATTGTAACGCTGGTAACGATTGTTTCGTGTGAGTGTAGCTCCAAGCATCATACTTCGCGCATAATCACGGATTCCCTGTTCTGAATTGGAAAATACCATGTAATCACCGAAAAAAGTTACAAACCGGGGTTTTGCCAATCCAAAGGGGTTGCCCAGCCAGATGCCCGGAAAAGAAGGATACGGGAATTTATAAACCTCATAACCAACCTCTTCATCCAAAGCAAAACTGGTTTTCAACTCATCCATATTTAGTTCCCGCCTCGATGCATAATTATTCAGCAATTTAAGAAACTGCTCTTCAGCCAGTGATTTTCCCTGGGTATGAATAATAAAATAAGTTGTTTTTTCGGTGGGGTCAACCGGCACACTGGTAGAGGCTACAATCAGTTCATCTTTTACAATTTTCCTGAAATCATTTTGAATGTTTGACCTGAATCCACGTTCGAAGCGTTTCATACGTTCTGCGCGGGTGTAATAAAAATCGGTATGTGTAAAATAATCATCGAGCCGGTTAAAAAAAGCTTCCTTGTCTGAAAAAGCAAAACTGCAGAAAAAAGAAGTATTAGCGGGCAGAATGTCTTCTGCCGAAAAACGAACAGGTTCCTGGCCGGCAAAAACTGTAAGAAAATGGTTCAGTGAATCATCGGCGGCTGAAATTCCGGTTAACGAAACATGATCGTCTTTAAACTGAAAATCCAGTTCTGTCCAACTGGCAATATCTCCAAATGACTGCATTTCACGCCGGACATTTATGCGCCGGGTTTCGCCAAATTCATCCACTTTTGTTTTTGTGGAACCATCTAAAAACCGGCCTGCAAAATCGGGGAAATACGCATGGTTCACATACAACGAAACTTCAGACCTCATGTTTCCGGCACTGTTCACTTTCCTGAAATAATTGTCTTTGAGAATTCCTTTGGCAGGCAATTGCCGGATGGCCTGTTCCACCAGCAACGATTTTGTACCAATCAACAGCAATTCGTCAGCAAAAGAATAAAATACGGAATTTTCATCGTTTGCGTTTACAATTTCTGTAATGGTGTGGGTTCCGTATTCTTTGGTTTGATAAGTATATCTCGAAGCCGGAAAAACTGTATTTACCAAATTTTTAAATGCATTTTTCCGGTTGCTGCTTTCGGCTTTTGCAATAATAAGCGGCACCAAATCGTTTCTACCCGAAAATCCGAAGGAGAGAATAAATTGATTGTCGCGAAGACTCCCCGGAAGCTCTTCACTGTTTTCAATAAGTGAATCGAGGTTTTGGGTGAGACTGAAAAAATCCGTCCAGATTCCGGCATTTTGCAGTTCCTGCAAAAGAGGATTGTTCAGGGGAACCGTTTTTAATGAATTAAATTCAATGAAAAACGGGGCAGTCACCGGAACTGCTTTAAACAGGGAAGTGTCTTTCGAAAAACTGATTTCATCCCTTGAAAAAAAGAAAAACCCGCCGGCAACTGCAAGCAAGAGAAAAACTATTACAACTAAACTTCGCTTCATCTTATACCATTTTAGGCGTTAATCAACCCCGCAAACAAGCGGTATAATGCCGATAGATATTTGAAAGTCAATAAAGAACGAAGTGAATTTATTGAGTAATTTCAAATACAAATCGGTGCTATCAGGTTTTTCCCAAAAATACAAAAATGAAAACGCTGTATCTTATGATTTTGTGATGAGAAATGAAAAGTTTAATGTTAATAACGCTGTTTCTGCTTAAAGTGTTTTTGCAACTTCCACTTCTTCAAATGCTTCAACATGATCGCCTACTTTAATGTCGTTAAAGTTTTCGATATTCAATCCACATTCGTATCCGTTTTTCACTTCTTTTACATCTTCTTTGAAACGTTTGAGTGAACCGAGGTTGCCGGTATAAATTACAATACCATCGCGAATTACGCGCACTTTGGAATTCCGTTTGATTTTCCCGTCGCGGACGATACAACCGGCCACGCTACCCACCTTGGTAATTTTGAATACTTCCATCACTTCGGCCGTTCCGGTAATTTCCTCTTTGATATCGGGTGAAAGCATTCCTTCCATTGCCGCTTTAATTTCATTAATCGCGTCGTAAATAATGGAATAGAGGCGGATATCAATCTGCTCGCGCTCTGCCAGTTTCCGGGCGCTGAGCGACGGGCGTACCTGGAATCCGATTACAATTGCTTCGGATGCAGCAGCCAGCAAAATATCAGATTCTGAAATCTGACCAACCGCTTTGTGTTTCACATTCACCTGAATTTCTTCAGTAGAAAGTTTAATCAGTGAATCGGCAAGCGCTTCAACTGAACCATCTACGTCACCTTTTATAATCAGGTTCAATTCCTGGAAGTTTCCGATGGCAATGCGCCGGCCGATTTCATCGAGTGTAATGTGTTTTTGTGTACGCAGTCCCTGTTCGCGTGCAAGCTGTTGCCGTTTGTTGGCAATGTTTCTGGCGTCGCGTTCACTTTCCATCACATGGAAATTGTCGCCGGCTTGCGGGGCACCGTCGAGACCGAGGATGATTGCCGGCTGTGCCGGACCTGCTTTCTCGATTTTTTGATTGCGCTCGTTAAACATTGCTTTTATGTGACCAAAATACTGACCTGCCAAAACAATATCGCCTGATTTAAGTGTTCCTGACTGCACGAGCACAGTTGCTACATATCCACGGCCTCTGTCGAGCGATGATTCAATGATAGTTCCTGTTGCCCTTTTATTCGGGTTAGCTTTTAAGTCAAGCATTTCTGCCTCAAGCAATACTTTTTCAAGCAATTCATCAATTCCCTTGCCTTCTTTGGCTGAAATGTCGTGCGACTGATATTTTCCGCCCCATTCTTCAACAAGGTAATTCATATTGGCCAGTTCTTCTTTAATTCTCTCGGGATTGGCACCTGGTTTGTCAATTTTGTTGATGGCAAAAACAATTGGAACACCTGCTGCTGAAGCGTGGTTGATAGCTTCAACGGTTTGAGGCATCACATTATCGTCGGCTGCCACAATAATAATGGCAATATCGGTAACCTGGGCACCACGTGCACGCATGGCGGTAAATGCCTCGTGACCCGGAGTATCGAGGAAAGTAATATCTTTCCCTTCACCCATATCTACGTGGTATGCACCGATGTGCTGGGTGATTCCGCCAGCTTCCCCGGCAATTACGTTGGTGCTGCGGATGTAGTCGAGCAACGAAGTTTTTCCGTGATCGACATGGCCCATTACTGTAACAATGGGTGAACGCGATTCCAGATTTTCTTCTGAATCCTCTTCCGTTTCATCAATCGACTCCTGGATATCGGCACTTACAAATTCAACCTTATAACCAAATTCATCAGCGACTACCGAAAGAGTTTCTGCGTCGAGCCGCTGGTTAATCGATACAAACAGCCCCAAACTCATACATGTGGAAATCACTTCGTTGACGTTAGCATCCATCATGTTGGCGAGTTCGCTTACCGAAACAAATTCGGTAACTTTCAACATCTTCTTATCTTCCTGGGTTTTTTCGAAATCGGCCTGTTTTTTCTCACTAACGGCAGCTCGCTTATCACGCCGGTATTTGGAACCTTTCGATTTTCCTTTTGAAGTTAAACGGGCCAGCGTATTTTTAATTTGCTTCTGAACTTCTACGTCGTCCACTTCTTTTTTCAACTGAACTTTTTTCTTTTTGCTACCCTGTTTGGTTAACTTTTGTTCAACGCGTGGTTTTCCGCTGCCCTGCTGTTTGTCTTCAAATTTTATTTTACCGGAATCTTTAATGCGCTTACGGCGTTTTTTGAGTGACGCAGCTTCGGAAGTATCTTTTTGCAGCTTTTTGCTTTTTTTCTCGGGCAAGTCAATTTTCCCAACCACTGTGGGCCCATTTAACTTTTCCCTTTTCGATTTGTAGGTTTCTTCCTTTTCGCTTTCGCTCAGCTTTTGTGCCCGAGCTCTTTCTTTTTTTGCCAGCTCTTTTTGTTTCAGCCGCTCTTTGCGTTCTTTTTCCTTTTCTTTTTTCGATTTTTTTGTCGGCCTTGTTTTTTGATTCAATGAATCGAGGTTGATTTTGCCAACTACTTTTATTTCGTCAACCTGCGGCTTTTCTGTTTCGATACTTTCTGTTTTCTCTTCTTTTGACTTTTCTTCTTCTTCAGCTTTGGGAGCTTCTTCTTTGGCTTTGGGTTCTTCCGGTTTAACTTCTTCTTTTTCCGGCGTTTCTTTCTTTTCGGCAGCAGGTTCTTTTTCTGCTTTTTCCTCTGTTTCTTCCTCTTTCTTTTCTTCTTTC
This sequence comes from Tangfeifania sp., assembly GCA_048616715.1. Taxonomy (GTDB): domain Bacteria; phylum Bacteroidota; class Bacteroidia; order Bacteroidales; family Prolixibacteraceae; genus Tangfeifania. The sequence goes on from JBMCIT010000016.1 coordinate 5,295, forward strand.
TTTGGTTTTTTCTTATGTGCATCGAGATCTACCTTACCCACTACTTTTAGCTGGCTGGCCGGTTTCTTCTCAACAGGAGGCCCCTCTTCCTCTTTTTCCTTCTCAGCTTTTGGCTCCTTTTTCTTTTCCGGGGTTTCCTTTTGGGGTTCCTTTTCTACCTTTTGCTCTTTTATTTCGGGTATTTCTTCCTCCTCTTCCTCAAAATCTTCCTCTTCTTCTTCTTTATCTATTGAAATAACTTCCTGCTTTGGCCGGTGGCTTTTCAGTATAATTTTTTCCGATTCCTTTTTCAGGTTTAAATCGATTTTATATTCTTTTTCCAGAAGTTCAACTGCTTCTTCAGAGACTTTAGTGTTGGGATTTGTATCGTATTCAAAACCCTTCTTATGCAGAAAATCAACAATGGTATGAATCCCCACATTAAACTCACGTGCAAGTTTACTAAGCCTTATTGCTTTGCCTGCTGCCATATAATCTTTTTTTCCTTTCTTTCCCTTATGCTAAAGACTCTGCAAGTTTAAACAAAAGCTTTTACAGAATTTTTAATTTTAGCTTATTTTTTTATTATTACTCAAATTCCGACTTGAGTACTTTCAGCACCTCGTCGATGGTTTCTTCCTCGAGGTCGGTGCGTTTAATCAAGTCGTTACGCGAAATATTGAGTACATTTTTTGCTGTGTCGCAACCGATGGCTTTAAATGCATCGATGATCCAGCCTTCAATCTCATCTGAAAATTCATCGAGGTTCACATCCTCGTCATCTTCTTCCATATCGCGGTACACATCAATTTCGTAGCCGGTAAGCTGACTGGCCAGCCTGATGTTCAGGCCGCCTTTACCAATTGCCAGCGAAACCTCTTCCGGTTTCAGGTAAACCTCAGCTTTTTTCTTCTCTTCGTTTAATTTAATGTTAACGATTTTGGCCGGGTTTAATGCCCGCTTGATATAAAGCTGGGTATTTGCTGAATAATTGATTACATCTATATTTTCGTTGCGAAGTTCCCTCACTATTCCGTGTATGCGCGAACCTTTCATTCCCACGCAGGCCCCAACCGGGTCCACTCTCTCGTCGTATGATTCAACGGCAACTTTGGCGCGCTCGCCGGGCACCCGCACAATTTTTTTGATGGTAATCAGCCCGTCGAAAATTTCGGGTATTTCGAGTTCGAAAAGACGCTCGAGGAATACCGGGGCTGTACGCGAGAGAATAATCAGCGGATTGTTGTTTCGCAGTTCTACCTTATATACTATTGCGCGAACTGTATCTCCCTTACGAAAATAATCGGAAGGAATTTGTTCTGATTTCGGAAGGATGAGTTCGTTTCCTTCATCGTCGAGAATCAGGATTTCTTTTTTCCAAACCTGGTAAACCTCGCCGGTTACAATATCGCCGATTTTATCTTTATATTTTCCGTAAAGATGATCTTTCTCGAGTTCCAGAATTTTACTGGCCAGGTTTTGGCGCAGGTTCAAAATAGCCCGGCGCCCAAAATCAATTAGTTTTACCTCATCGGTTACTTCTTCGCCCACTTCGTAATCGCTGTCTATTTTCTGGGCATCGGAAAGCGTTATCTGCAGGTTTGGATCTTCCAAATCGCCATCTTCAACTACTTCGCGGTTTCTCCAAATTTCAAAGTCACCTTTATCAATGTTGATAATTACATCAAAATTTTCATCGGTACCATACTGTTTAATCAGCACACTCCGAAAAACATCTTCGAGAACGCTCATCATGGTTACACGATCGATGTTCTTCAATTCTTTGAATTCGGCAAAAGTATCTATGAGATTTATATTTTCCATTTTTACTTGCTTTTTTTAAATGAAACAACAACTTTTGCGCTTTTTATTTCGCCATATTTAAACTGATGTTCTTTTACTATCAATTGCTTTTTTTTGTGGCCTTCCAATTTTTCACGTTTGGCAGTTTTCAGCAAAATTCCTTCATCATTTGCCTCCAGCAGTTCACCTTCGAATTTCTCTCCATCGGTTTTGACCACCTCCACTTCGCGCCCCGTGTTTTTCAGGTATTGTTCTTTTACCTTAAATGGTTCTGACAATCCGGGCGATGAAACCTGGAGCTCAAAATCTTCGGAGTCGCGGTCGAGTTTCTGCTCGATGCTGCGACTGATTGCCACACACTTGTCTATGGTCAGTCCGTCGAAGCTGTCAATATAAACCTGAATAACATTCGACGGGCTAACGTTGACCTCTACCAGGAACATTCCCTCTTCCAGTTCCTGCAACACAAATTCTTCTATTTTCGCTTTATCTGCCATTATTCTTGGTAACAAAATAGGGAACCTACGGTCCCCTATCTCAGGCTTTCCTAAAAATCTCCGCAAAAATAGTAATTTCTTCAATAAATACAAAATTAAAAAGATATGATAATTGCCTTATTTCGAATTAATTAAAGTTTTGTACTTTTGTCCCTTCAATAAAAAACAATGCGTGACAAATTATCAGATAAATAAGAAAAAAATCATTAACGACCCGGTTTTCGGGTTTATTAACATCCAGTCGGAACTGGTATTCGATTTAATTGAACACCCTTTTTTACAACGATTAAGGCGAATCAAACAACTCGGTTTTTCCTATCTGGTTTTCCCGGGCGCCAACCATTCACGATTCGAGCACGCTCTGGGCGCCAGCCACTTAATGCGCCAGGCCATTTCGGTTTTACGCCTGAAAGGCCACGAAATAACCGACGAGGAAGCCGATGCTGTAACAGTTGCCATTCTGCTGCATGATATTGGCCATGCGCCGTTTTCGCACGTACTTGAAAATACACTGGTGGATATTCAGCATGAAGAAGTTTCACTGCTGCTGATGAACGAACTCAACCGGCAATTTGACGGACGGCTGACACTGGCCATCAGGATTTTCAGAAACCGGTACAAAAAGAATTTTTTGCATCAACTGGTTGCCGGCCAGCTCGACATGGACCGGCTTGATTACCTGAGCCGCGACAGCTTTTTTACAGGCGTGGCCGAAGGTGTGGTGGGAATCGACCGCATAATAAAAATGCTGAACGTGTGGAACGATCAACTGGCAGTGGATTTAAAAGGAATTTACTCTATCGAAAAATTTCTGATTGCCCGCCGCCTGATGTACTGGCAGGTGTACCTGCATAAAACAGTGGTTTCTGCCGAATCATTGCTGATAAATGTTTTGAAAAGGGCCAAAGTACTTGCACAATCGGGAGAGAAATTGTTTGCAACACCAACACTCGCTGTTTTTCTTAAAAATAATTTCACATCGCAAAACTTTTGGGACAACCTGAATGTTGAAGGAAGAAGCGTTTTGGAATGGTTTTCAATGCTCGATGACAACGATATTCTTACTTCTGTAAAAGAGTGGCAGCATCATAACGATTTGGTATTATCGACGCTGGCAAAAAGCCTGATCCAACGCAAACTATTTAAAGTAATCCTGAATGAAAAACCGATTCCAAAAAAATGGCAGGAAAAAATGACTCAGCGAATTACAACTGAAATAACCGGAGATGAAAGCCTGTCGGAATATTTTTTAATATCGGGTGAAATTACAAACAATGCATATAACCGGCATACCGAAAACATTCATATCCTTTACAAGGACGGCATGGTGAAAGACATGGCAAAAGCTTCGGATATTAACTTGCCGGCATTTACAAAAACAGTGCGCAAATTTTTTGCGTGTTACCCAAAAGAATTGGACATTAATTAGTTTAAAACTATATTTGCAACGCTTAAAAATAGTTGAATGGAATTTAAAGCTAAAGACATTGCTGCATATTTAAACGGTGAAATTGTTGGTGACGGCGATGTTATAGTTTCGGATGTTTCAAAAATTGAAGAAGGAAAACCCGGCACACTGGCCTTCCTGTCAAATCCGAAATATGAAAGTTACATATACAATACCGCGGCCTCGATTGTTCTTGTGAACAAAAGTTTCGAGCCCAAAAAAAATATTCCGGCAACCCTGATTAAAGTGGATGATGCCTACCAGGCATTTGCCTCACTTCTCGATTTATACATTCAAACCAAAAAGGAAAATAAAAAAGGCATTGAACAACCCAGTTTTATAGATGCTTCATCGTCAACCGGCGATGATTTTTACATGGGGGCCTTTGCATATATTGGTAAAAACACCAAAATCGGGGACGGGGTAAAAATATACCCGCAGGTTCATGTCGGCGACAATGTAAAAATCGGGGATGACTGCATTTTGTACTCGGGCGCCAAAATTTACGACGACACTGTAATTGGCAACAATTGCATCATTCATGCCAACGCAGTAATCGGTTCGGATGGATTTGGTTTTGCGCCCCAACCCGACGGGAGCTACAAAAAAATTCCGCAAATCGGGAATGCTGTGCTTGAAGATAATGTAGAAATTGGCGCCAATACCACCATCGATTGCGGCACTTTTGGATCTACCATAATCCGCAAAGGAGCTAAAATAGATAACCTGGTTCAGGTTGCACACAATTGCGAAATTGGCGAAAACACTGTAATTGCAGCGCAAACCGGGCTGGCAGGCACCACAAAAGTGGGCAAAAACTGTAAATTTGGCGGACAGGTTGGGCTGGCCGGGCACCTCACAATTGGAGACAATGTAAATATTGGCGCGCAATCAGGCGTTTCCAGTTCGATAAAAGATAATGAAACGGTCCTGCTTACTCCTGCACACAATATAAAAGACGCTGTGCGCACAGCCATCGTCTTCAAAAACCTTCCCAAACTCAGAGATGAAGTTATGCAACTTCGAAAAGATGTAAAAACACTTCAACAAGGCAATTCATCTGCTTCCAAGAAATAATCAGCTTATGGTTGTAAAGCAAAAAACACTGGCAAAATCATTCAAAATTGAAGGAAAAGGGTTACACACAGGAGTGAACGTAACCATGAATTTTCTGCCGGCCCCCGAAAATCACGGGTTCAAATTTAAAAGAGTGGATTTGGAAAACCAACCGGTCATCGATGCCGATGTGGATTTGGTTGTCGATACTTCACGCGGAACGCTGCTCGAGAAAGACGGAGCGCGCATCGGCACTATCGAGCATGCACTGGCCGGGCTTATCGGGATGGATCTCGACAATGTGCTAATCGAAGTAAATAATGAAGAGGCCCCAATTATGGATGGCAGCTCGAAATATTTTGTTGAAGCCATTGAAAAAACCGGAATTGTTGAACAAAATGCCGAACGGGAATATTTCGAAATAAAAGAAAAAATTCAAATCACCGATGAAAAGTCAGGTTCCGAGATTATTGCACTACCCGATGACGATTACCGGCTGAATGTTTTGATTTCGTTCAAATCGAGGGTGCTCAACAACCAGTTTGCAACCCTTGAATCAATTAGTGATTTTAAAGAAGAAATTGCCAACTGCCGGACCTTTGTTTTTTTGCACGAGCTGGAGTTTTTGCTCAACAACAATCTGATTAAAGGAGGCGAACTGAACAATGCCATCGTAATTATCGATAAAGAAGTAAATCAAGACGAGCTCGATCGCCTGGCAGATTTGTTTCACCACGACCGCGTGGAAGTAAAGCCGCAGGGAATTTTGAACAACCTCGATTTACACTTCGACAACGAATGTGCACGACACAAGCTGCTCGATGTAATTGGCGATTTGGCGTTGTGCGGAAAACATATCAAAGGCCGGATTATTGCCACCAAACCGGGGCACGGCCCCAATACGATGTTTGCACAGGCTTTAAAAGATCATTGGCGGCAAACACAGGCCGGGCCGCCGGAATACGATCCGAATGCAACACCGTTTATGGATATCAACCAGATTAAAAATCTTTTGCCCCACCGGTACCCGCTTCTGATGGTCGATAAAGTATTATCGATGACCAAAGAAGTAGTAATTGGCGTAAAGAGCGTGACAGTGAATGAACCGTTCTTCCAGGGGCACTTCCCGGATGAACCGGTTATGCCGGGAGTTTTGCTTATTGAGGCAATGGCACAAACCGGCGGGCTGCTGGTGCTTTGCGGCCTCGAAGGAAAATATTCAACCTATTTTATCAGGGTTGACAATGTCAAGTTCAGAAAAAAAGTTGTTCCCGGCGACATGCTGATTTTTAAAATAACATTAACTTCGCCGATTAGACGTGGAATAGCCACAATGAAAGGGTTGACTTATGTTGGAAATAAAGTTGTGGCCGAAGGCGAATTTATGGCTCAGATTGTAAAACAAACAGAAGAATAATACCGAATCAGAAACAGTATGAAACAACCACTGGCTTACGTACATCCTGAAGCGAAAGTAGCTGAAAATGTTGTGATAGAACCTTTTGTTACCATCGATCAGGATGTGGTAATTGGGGAAGGGACCCGCATTGGTTCGAGCGTAACTATTTTGCCCGGAACAAGAATCGGAAAAAACTGCAATATTTTTCCCGGGGCAGTAATTGGGGCAATCCCGCAGGATTTAAAATTTAAGGGAGAATATACCACCGTTGAAATAGGCGACAACAACACCATCCGCGAATATGTGACCATTAACCGCGGCACTTCCTCCAAGGGCAAAACAAAACTTGGCAACGGAAACCTGATTATGGCTTATGTGCACATTGCACACGATTGCAGCCTCGGAAACCATATCATTCTGGGAAACAATACCCAACTGGCCGGAGAAGTTGTAGTTGACGACTGGGCAATTATTTCGGGAATGACCGGAATACACCAGTTTTGCCGCATAGGTTCGCATGTAATGATTGGCGGCGGATCGCTGGTGCGAAAAGATGTACCGCCATTTATCAAGGCCAGCCGGGAACCGCTTTCGTATGTGGGAATCAACTCCATCGGGTTGCGGCGCCGGAACTACTCCAATGAAAAAATCAGGGAAGTTCAGGAGATTTACCGGTACATCTACCAAAAAGGACTGAACACCGCACAGGCCATCGACATTATTGAAACCGAAATGCCGGCCACGCAGGAACGCGATGAAGTGCTGCTTTTTGTAAAAGACTCGAAACGCGGAATTATCAGGGGATATTACCCGGATTAATTCATCTAAAAATAGTGTATCCATTTGAATGGCAGTGTAGGTTTACAGTGCCATTTTTGTTTCCGGCCACTTCAGTTTTCGTATGTGACTCCCACCTGCACCTCATGATTGCTAAATGTTGTCGGGGCGGATTTCGGAGCTTCGTTCCTGTCCGACAGGACGGAACGATGTTGCGAGAATCCGCAGTTGCTAACCGCACCAACCCCGCTCTGAAATATGTTTTTTGTTATGGGCTGAACTTTATTCATTTAAATATCGTTTTACTTTCTTTTCCACAGATTCTTCAAGTGTCAGTAAAAATACC
>JBMCIT010000017.1:0-12562 GCA_048616715.1 Tangfeifania sp.
AAAATCATCGAATAGGGCCGGCCGATTTCGCGGCGAAGTTCATCGAGACCGATGTTGCGGCTTTTGCGTATGGTTTCGCGGCCATCGAAAAATACGAGAATGGTGGGCGCTGTAAAAACCTGGTGCTGGCCGGCAATATCGGGCAACACATCGGATTTTACGTAAACCGTTTTCAGTTTTGGGAATTCATTTTGAACCAGCTCATCCACTTTTGGTTTCAGTACTTTGCACACGTTACAGGCATCGGTTGAAAAGTAGGCCAGCAAAGCAGGTTCGTCCTGTTTTAGTAGGTTAAACTCGTCGGGTGACTTGATTTCGATAAACATGGCACAACAGTTTAATATTGATTGGTAGCCAGCATCACCAGCGTGCAGGCTTCAATGGCTTCAATTCCTTCTTCTTCCAGTTTATTGTAAAATTCCCGATTTTCAGCACCCGGGTTGAAAATAACCCGCTTCGGCTTCAGTTCGAGCAGCGGCTCGTAATATTCCGGCTGGTGCGGCGCCCCCACATACATTGTGACGGTGTGAATGTCTTTATCTTTTGGGAATTCGGTCTGAATCTCCACATCCGCAACTTCATTTTTTCGTTTGGCCAGTGCCACCACCTCGTGGCCGTTTGAACGCAGCGATGAAACTGCACGGTAGGAATACCTGTGCGGTTTCGGACTTGCTCCTATAACCAATGTTTTTTTACTCATGATTTTCGTTCTTCCAGCAGCACAACAACCTGCGCCGATATACCTTCTTCGCGCCCTTCAAACCCCATTTTTTCGGTGGTTGTAGCTTTTACCGAAATACGCCCTGAATCGATTCCAAGCACTTCAGCCATTGTTTGTTCCATTTCGGTAATAAAAGGCTTTAATTTGGGTTGCTGCGCACTAACAGTTGAGTCGATATTTACTATTTCAAAACCTTTTTCCTGAACCAACCGGTACGATCGTTTTAACAACAATTTGCTGTCGATGTTTTTGAATTCGGAAGAATTGTCGGGAAAGTGCGTACCGATATCGCCCAGTTTCAGCGCTCCCAATAGTGCGTCGCAAATGGCATGAATCAGGACATCGCCATCGGAATGGGCAACTGTTCCTTTGGTATGCGGGATTAAAATACCTCCCAGCCATAAAGTTTCACCTTTGGCCAGCCTGTGTACATCGTATCCCTGTCCGATCCGGAAGCTCATCAGTTTTGGTTGTCGAAAGCGTCAACATCGAATGAGAGGGTAAACCTCAGGGTATTTTCCAACGGATGGTTCCGCTGTGTTGGCAAAAGGTAGGAAAAATCGAGCGCAAACACGTTCAGTCGCAGCCCGGCGCCTGCCGTCAGGAATTTCCTGTTTCCTTTATTTTCGTGCTCGTAAAAATAACCGGCCCTTAAAGCAAACTGCTTGTTGTACCAGTATTCAACTCCAAGCGAAAGGTTAATCTCCTGCAGCTCTTCTTCAAATCCGCCGGGTGCATCGGTAAAAGACGAAAATATCCCGGCAATAACTGATTGATCGGAATTGATCCCACCGGGATAAATTACATCGCCATCGTCAAAACCAATGGTATCTATCGGTGGGGTGGGCACCAGTAATTTATTGGCTTCTACAGTAAAAGAAAACATATTGTACTGATCAAGCTCGGTAGTATAAGCGGCCCCGAGTTTCAGCATGGTAGGAATAAAATCTTTTACCTCGCCGTCGGTATAAGATATTTTTGCACCGATATTCTGGATGTTTATTCCTGCTGAGAAAATATTGTCTTTCCGGTTTGCCCTGAATTCATTGTGGTAGTAAAAAGCCACGTCGGCGGCATACGAATTTCCGGCATGCGATTCAACGCCGTTAATTAATTGTCCGCCTGTTAAGTCAGAACGGATATAACGGACAGCAACTGCACCTGCAAACTCTTCCGACAACTGCCGGGTGTAGCCCAAATCGATGGCAAATTCATTCGGACTTTGCTGTCCCATTGGTTCTCCAAAATCACTTGTAAAAATAATATCTCCCAATGAAAAGTAACGCAGTGAACTGCTGACAGTTTGAAATTCATCAATTTTTTTGTAGCCAACCAGGTATGCCAGGTTTATATCATCAACCAGTGCACGCAGCCACGGCGAATAAGACAAACTCACTCCTGTTTCACTATCGATAAACGCATATTTTGCAGGATTCCAGTGTTGCGAATTCAAATCGGGAGTGGTTCCTACTCCGGCATCGCCTATGCCACCCGCCCGTGAATCGGGAGTGATTGACAGAAACGGAACTGCAGTAGTAATGGTATTTGCCCCTGATGTGGTAGCCTGTCCGCTGGCATTTTCAACAAAAACAGCGATGAGCGCAATAACAAACGAAATTCGGATAAATCTGATCATACTTATTAAAATTGAGCGTTGCAAATATATAAATTGTAGCCAATGCAACAATTGACTAAAGTTAGAGAACGGGCAAATTTTACAAAAAGTACATTCTAACTGAAAATTTATCTCCCAATCAGCATTTTGCCTGAATGCGAAGTAATTACCCCATCATCATTTTGTGCGGTAATTTTATAAATGTAGGTGCCGCTTCGCAGATGAATTCCCAGTTCATTTAGATCCCACCTCACCGGGTTAGCGGAAGTTCCGCTGGAGCCCACTTCGGTAGTAAAATAATCAACCTTCCGTCCGCTTTGATCAAACACCTCGAAAACTGTTTCAAGTGTGGCATCTGCCTGGTTGTGTTCAAATGTAAAAAATGTATAATCGTAAACCGGGTTGGGGTAATTTGTCACTCCCGAAATCACAAAATCACCCGATACTTCAAATTCGATTTCAGCTTCGCTTGAATTGTTTGCCACATCCCAGGCTTTCAAAGTCAACGTGTGCTTTCCTGCCGGTAAATCTTTAAGCGGATAACTCAGAGTGCCGGAAGTGTATTCTCCGGGGTTGGCTTCATAATAATTATTCAGAACAATCACATTGGAATAATCCCGGTCGATAACCGCCGTAATGTCGTGCCCGATTCCGGTACCGGCAGTATTGATTCCGCTTTCATCTGAAAGATTTGCAAGCAATGTCGGATTTTTGCCCACCTTATCACCCGACTGAAATTCTTCCGAATCGAGGAACAACTCTATTTCCGGTCCCTCGTTGTCTGTGATGTCGGCTCCCGGTCCGCCAATATAAAAATTACTGAACGCGCCGTTGGCATCCACCTCGCCGTTGGTGGCGTAGTAAATAATTTTGCCTTCGCCCAGGCTGTAAGAAATATCTCTGGGCACTACAAAACTGAATGTAAACTCCCCGTTTGTAACTTCTGTCGCCCCTTTATAAATAACATTTTCCTGTACTTTAAACTTAACCGGATCGTAACCGCCATTGCCCAGTGTTTCCATCATCACGGCCTTATCGAAAACCGTGGGAGTTATTTCTCCTGAAAAATCATTCAGCTTTTCACCGGTGTAATCTTCAATATGGCCCGAAACAGTAACTTTCTGAAGCGCTCCCAATGTATCGGCTTCACTGATTGCATCGCGTCCGTTTACCGAAGTGGTAACCACTTTGTACTGTGGGTAAGAGAGTTTCAGTGCCGGGTCGGCCAGCAAACTGAAGTTTCGCTTATTGGTAGTATTAATGGTATTAATTTTTGCCAGGCGCATTACATCGCCCATGCGGTAATGCTCGCCGTTTTCATCCCTTTTAAAAACATATTCATAAAAGCTGCGGCTCAAATAAAAATTTGAAAAAGCAAACACCAGCCGGGTGGTTGAAAAAAGACCGATTCCGCCGCCTGAAGGATTTAACAAAACATACTCGCCGGCAGAAGTTTCATCGGAATCGAACCGGCTGAATTCGCAGGTAGCAGTTACAAAAATGGGCAGTGTGTTGGCATTCGACCACGAATTGATATTGCTGATATCCAGCACCTTTTCGTCGGCCATAAAACGCTCGTTGGCATGGCCTACATAATTCAAAATCAATACACCGTTTTTCACCCGCTCGTTAATGGCTTCTGTTACATCAGGGTAACTTTCGCCTCCCGGCCCGGTAATTTGCGGGTAAGCATCCAGGTAAATTTTATCGGTAATAAATTCGGGATGGTTGGCATTGATTTTATCGGCAAGTTTTTCGGAATCCGTCATGTGGAATGGCTGGTTTTTGTCCTGGTCGTCGCCAATAAAACTCACCACATTTCGCCAGTCGCCAAGCGCTTCGGGTGAATAATAGTTCTGAATTTTATTTAGCACCAGTTCCGCCTCAAACACAGTTGAAGCCGGGATCCTCCCGATTCCCAGATCAACCGCACCGTTATACACGCTTTCGCCTGCATCCAACATCACAAAATAATCGTCGGTAACAAAAGAAGACACCGGACTGAGTGAGTTTTCCGATTGAAAGGTGGGAATAAAATTGTGGCTGTCGGCATTGATGTTCCGGTTGTCGTAACTTCCGTCGCCAAAAAGCAGCACATATTTTAAGCCGTTGTTGCGGTCGTAAAACATTTTTATGAAGTTGCGGATTCCGGTCGCACTTTTCATTCCTGAACTGAATTCATTAAAAACTTTTTCAGATGAGACCACTTCCACACTCATTCCGTCGTAGCTCCGGTGAAAGTTGGCCAGTTTTTCAGCAGTATTCAGAAATACCGGATGGGAAACAATCAGGAACTCCGGTGTTTGTAAACTGTGCAGGTTTTGGTTTGAAACTTCACCAACCAGTTCCGGTTCCGGGAAAGTACCGTCAGGATTAAATGCCACAAATTCATTTGCCCGGCTAACAGCAACTTTTCCAACGGCTTCGTTTCCGCTTACATCAACCGGAATTTCTTTCACATTAAAGGCATCCGAAACATCCCAGACTTTTAAATTTGAAGTAGCTGTTTCAATCTTAAATTCAAGAATATTATCGCTCCCGCCCGGAAGTTTTTCACGGAAAAACAGGGCTTCATTATCCAGTTTCAGTTTTCGCCGGTAATTTATTTCTATAAAATCGAGCCATGCTTCGGCATTCGATGTATTGCCAAAATATTTTAAAACAATATCAAGCGAACCCGATGAAGGTGCCGGAGCTGAAAACCGTGTTTCACGCAAATCGGCATATTTATCTACATCATCCGATGTATTTACCCTGGAAAAATTCAAGGCCCCCAGCCCGGCCTGATTAGCTGAAACCTCCATATTCGAAGTTGCCGAGGACCTGGCCGCAGCCTTTACCCTAACTGAAATCTCCTGAGATTCAACAGGGTTTATAACCGGCAATGAAATATTTTTTACCGAGCTGTGGATAAATTTCTCGCCAAACCATCGCTTTCCGGAATGTAAAAGATTATAGATTTCTTTTTCATAAAGGGCAAAATCATCAAAATCGGTTATTGATATGGCAGGTTCTTCTGCAGGCGCAGTTATTGGGGCCACTTTTTTTAAATCTCCAACATCTTCAGTCAGAAAAAAAAAGCCTTTTTTTGAATAGGTGTTTGTGGTGTGCTTAAAATATTCATCTCCCGAATTGCGTTTCCACCGGACAGTGCCGGGCGCATGAAAAAACAAACAATCTGTTCCGCTGTTTTCTCCGTGCCAAACTGCAATTTGTGGCAAATCATCATAAATTATTTCACCCGGATCCTCTGGAAGAATGGTTCCTCCGGCTCCAAAAACCTTTACCTGCGAAGGATTTGAAAATCCCCATTCCGTTAGTTTTGAATAAGGTATTTTATAAACTCCTTTCTTTGAGGTGCTGATCTTTTTCCAGTTACCGCTGCTTAAAACCGATTCGTTTTTCCAGTTGTAATTCGTTACAAGCGCCGATTTTTGCGTAATGGGAACCTGTTTCAACTCAAATTCTTTCAGAAGCTTTAATTTATCGCCATCACGGATAACAGCCGGAACCAGTAGTTCAATCTTGCGGGTGTTCCCCGATTTTAGAATAAACTTATCAACAGTAATTTCCTCAGGAATATCGGCTGATTTTATAAATCCGCTGTCGGCTTTTATCTCCTTAAAAACAGGACTTTTGATTTCAAAATGCATGTCGCTGTTTTGATTATCTGAAAAAATAATCCGTGAAAAATAAGGAACCATACTTTGAGGGGAAGCCGGGTAAACAGCATTTTCAAACGATAAACCAATGCTGTTTTCATTATTTAATCCTGCAAATTCAATTTTTTGCCAGTCAAGCGAAATAAATTCCCTCCGAACATCGTTTGCTGAGAAACCGAATAAGATAACCAGTAAAAAAAATAAATATTTGTTCATCATCGCTATAGTGGCAAATTTGCTTTTTAAAACGTTATTTGAAAATAAATATTGCAAGTTTAACCATTTACAATAAAACAATTATTTTTGTAAATTGACGAGTTAGTTTAAAGGGATGATTAAAAAACTTACAAATTAAAAACTAAACAAAACAATAAGAATTCAACAAATCAGTTATATTTGTGACAATCAGATAAAAATGAAAAACACTAATTTAATGAAGCTAAAAACAATTTCACTGCTGTTTTTAGCCGCATTCGTTTCAGGATGTGGGTTGTTTGGCGACGGAGGCAGACAGTCATCGCGCACCACCGGATGGGAATACAATTCAGAAGAAACGGGCAATATCCCCTATCTTTCAGGTTACGAACAGGAAACAGGCCCCGGTTTGGTATTTATCCAGGGCGGCACTTTTACAATGGGCCGTGTGGAGCAAGATGTAATGTACCAGTGGGACAATCATCCGCGAAGAGTTACAGTCGCGTCATTTTACATGGACGAAACTGAAGTATCAAATCAGGATTACAGGGAGTATGTTTTCTGGCTTAGAAGAATGTACCCCGATGATCCTCAAAAAGTCAGGGCAGCTACTCCCGACAGTTCTGTATGGCGGGAAGAACTTGCTTACAATGAGCCTTACGTAAACAACTATTTCAGGCACCCCGCCTACAGCGATTATCCGGTGGTTGGTGTTACCTGGGAACAGGCAGAAAAATATTGTTCATGGAGGACCGATCGTGTAAATGAAAAAATTCTCGTCGAACGCGGAATCCTGCAACATGACGACGGCCAGGGCGGACAGAATGTATTCACGACTGATGCCTACCTGGCAGGTTTATACGCCGGGACAGAAGGCGAAGATCCGCAGGAAGCACCTGACGGAACCACGCGCCGGGTAAGATGGGAAGACGGGATTATGCTTCCGAATTACCGCCTGCCCACCGAAGCTGAATGGGAATATGCTGCCTACGGTTTGATTGGTAACGTGGAAGACGAAATTCTTACCGACCGGAAATTTTATCCCTGGAACGGTGCCTATCTTAGAGAAGATAACAGAAAAAACAAAGGCCGGCTGAAAGCCAACTTTACCCGTGGACGGGGTGACCTCATGGGTATGGCCGGTGCCTTAAACGATAACGCCGATATTACTTCACCTGTTTTTTCATATGACCCGAACGACTACGGTCTTTACTGCATGTCGGGCAACGTGAACGAATGGGTTTCAGATGTTTATCGTCCACTATCATTTATGGACGTAAATGAATTCCAGCCATACAGGGGAACTGTTGTCACTGAATACCAGCGGGATGCCAACGGCGATTTGATTCGTAATGAATACGGGGAACTGGTAAAAGATACCATTGCCGATTACCGTAATTTCGAAGACGGCGACACCGATTCGCAGATTGTGGAATCCGGCGACTGGAATACTGCCGATGAAAACAGAACGACTAACGATATGTATGTAAAAGATGACCGGGAGGGATATTTTTCATCACTTATCAGCGATGAAGTAAGAGTATACAAAGGCGGATCGTGGAAAGACCGTCCATACTGGCTGGTACCCGGAACAAGAAGGTACCTGGAACAAACCAAAGCCCAAAACGATATTGGTTTCCGCTGTGCCATGACCAGAGTAGGAAGTCCTGAAGGATTTTAAAAAAAGTATATAATTCACCACAAACCTCATTTTTAACCAAATGAGGTTTTTTTTTCAATATGACTATCGAAGAAATTTACCGCATTTTTAAAAATTCGACACAGGTAGTGACCGACAGCCGCAGGATTGTTGAAGGCTCCATGTTTTTCGCCCTGAAAGGAGAAAAATTTAACGGCAATGAATATGCAGCCGAAGCACTTGAAAAAGGAGCTTCTTTTGCCATTATCGACGAAAAAGAGTACGAAAAAAATCAACGGACAATACTGGTAGATGATGCTCTTGAAACGCTTCAGCAACTGGCAAATTTTCACAGAAAACAACTGGGTACCACAATTCTGGCAATTACCGGATCAAACGGCAAAACCACAACCAAAGAATTAATTGCAGCCGTTTTATCAACAAAATACAATATCAGTTTCACCCAGGGAAACTTAAACAACCACATTGGAGTGCCTTTAACGCTCCTTGCGATGGATGAAAAAACAGAAATCGGGATTGTGGAAATGGGGGCCAATCACCCGGGTGAAATTGGAATGCTTTCAGAAATTGCCGATCCCGATTACGGAATCATTACAAATATTGGCAAGGCGCACCTCGAAGGTTTTGGCTCTTTCGAGGCCATAAAAAAAACAAAATCCGAACTCTTCGATTACCTGAAAAAGAAAAAAGGAGGAACCGTATTTTTCAATAAAGAAAACCCGATTCTAACTGAAATTACCCAAAACATTTCAAATAAAATCAGTTTCGGAAAATCGGGTGCCGACTTAAACGGAGAACCAGTGCAGTCGCCGCCGTTTATTCACGTAAAAGTGAAATTCCCGAAAGGAGTTCTTTACCTCAATTCAAAACTAACCGGTAGTTATAATTTTGAAAATATACTGGCAGCAGCATGCATCGGTCATTATTTTAAGGTCGACCCGCTCAGTATACAAAAGGCCATAAAAAACTACACCCCGCAGAATAACCGGTCGCAACTCATTGAAAAAAACGGGTTGAAAATAATAATGGATGCCTACAATGCCAATCCAACCAGCATGCAGGCATCCATCGAAAGTTTTAATGCATCCTTTTCAAGTCCGAAGTTCCTGATTCTGGGCGACATGCTTGAGCTTGGCGATGACGCACAGAGGGAGCACATGAAAATACTTGCAGAAATAAAAAAACACTCCTTCACAGAAGTGTTTCTTACAGGACCTGTTTTTGCTGCAGCAGCAAAAAATTATCCGTTTAAATCTTTCGGAAATTCAGCAGAACTATGTCAGTTCCTGGCCGAAAATCCCTTGAAAGAAGGAGCGGTCCTTATTAAAGGATCCCGTGGGATACAACTTGAAAAAGTGCTGCAATATCTTTAGTTACTTTCCGGCTTTTCTACATTCAGCACATCGGCAATCGCTTTTTCAAAAGTGGCTTTAGGCAATGCTCCCATAGCCATTTGCGGCTGTCCCTCGGTAGGCACAAACAACAACGACGGAATGCTCTGAATACCAAACATGCCTGCCAGTTCCTGCTCTTTTTCGGTGTCAACCTTATAAATCACGATGGAGTCGCCATATTCTTCCTGGAGCTCTTCCAAAACAGGGGCTACCATTTTACACGGTCCGCACCAGTCGGCATAAAAATCAATCAGCGCCGGCTTATCACCTTCGTATTTCCACTCTTTGTTTTCTTCAAAATTGAATACTTTCTCTTTAAAACTCTCTTTTGTTAAAAATTCCAACATATTAAAAAATTTAAATTATTTTCGTATTTATAAATCTACATATTTAAATGTGTCAAATATAATGCCATTGCATCTCTCCCAAAATATTAACCATGAGTTTAGACAAATAGTTGTAATTTTGTCACGATTTTTTTCATAGTTGACAGAAAACATTAACATTTGCTTCAATTTTGGCAGGATAATGAACGAACAGTTAAAAAGCAAAATATTCGGGAAAATATCAAACGCAGCGTCAGATTTAAACCAGGAAACATATGTAATTGGCGGATTTGTTCGTGACCTGTATTTGAAACGCCCATCGAAAGACATCGACATTGTAACCCTTGGCAGTGGAATCAAACTGGCAGAACATGTTGCTGAAAAATTAAAACCCACACCACAGGTTAACATATTCAAAAATTTTGGAACCGCCCAACTGAAGTATAAAAATTACGAAATTGAATTTGTGGGCGCCCGCAAAGAATCGTACCAGCGCAATTCCAGAAAACCAATTGTTGAAAACGGAACGCTCGAAGACGATCAGAACAGGCGCGATTTTACAATCAATGCACTGGCACTGGGACTGAACCAACATAATTATGGCGACCTGATTGACCCGTTTGGCGGCATGCAGGATTTGCATGACAAAATCATCCGTACCCCACTCGACCCAGACATTACTTTTTCCGACGATCCGCTCAGAATGATGCGCGCCATCAGGTTCTCAACCCAACTCGGGTTTGAGATTGAACCCCTAACATTGCAAGCTATTGCTAAAAACCGGGAACGGATAAATATTGTTTCCGGCGAACGCATTGCCGATGAACTGAATAAAATTATGCTTTCACCCAAACCGTCAGTCGGGTTTAAGCTACTCGACGAAACCGGTCTGCTTAAAATTATTTTTCCTGAACTGGAAGCTATGAAAGGTGTGGATATAGTGAAAGGAATCGGTCATAAAGACAATTTCTACCACACCCTGGAGGTGCTTGACCGAATAGCACCTCACACCGATAATCTTTGGCTGCGCTGGGCAGCTCTTTTGCACGACATTGGAAAACCTCCGACTAAAAAATTTGTTGAAGGGCAAGGCTGGACTTTCCACTCACACAACTTTGTGGGTGTAAAAATGATCCCCCGCATTTTCAGAAAGCTGAAACTTCCGCTCAACGAAAAAATGAAGTATGTGCAAAAAATGGTCAGTTTACACATGCGCCCGATTGTTCTCTCGGAAGACGAAGTGAGTGATTCGGCAGTACGCCGGTTACTTTTTGAAGCCGGCGACGACATCGATGAACTGATGACTCTGTGTGAAGCCGACATAACTTCGAAAAACCCGGAAAAAGTAAAACGGTACATGAAAAACTTTAAAATTGTGCGCCGCAAGCTTAAAGAAATTGAAGAGAAAGATGCAATCCGTAATTTTCAGCCACCTGTTTCGGGAGAAATGATTATGGAAACATTCGGCCTGCCGCCAAGCCGGGAAGTGGGCATTATAAAAGACGCCATAAAAGATGCCATTCTCGACGGGGAAATTCACAACAATTTTGAAGAAGCGTACAATTTTATGCTGAAAAAAGCGGAAGAACTGGGCATTGAAAAGAAAAATTAAGGAGTTGCTTTTAATTGTAACAGAACAGGAAGGTGATCGCTGAAACCTCCGTTATACCTGTAGCCAATAAAAGTACGGTTAGTTTTTGTTCCTCCGTATCGCTCATCTTTTTCAAGCAAAAAAGGAAGCTTTACAATTTGAGCCATCCGCGGGCTGGTTATAAAACCTGAATCATCAAGTAAAAGTGAGCCGGAAACCATTACCTGATCAAAAACCGACCATTGCGACTGGTATTTTATGGTTCCAATTTCATCATTTGTCCATTTTTCTGAAAGATTTACAACATCGGCGACGTCAAATTCTTCTCCAACAGTTTTCGTATCTAAGAAACTGGCTATACTTTCATCCTGTGGCTGATCGTTAAAATCTCCCACAATAACAACTTTGGGGTTACTGAAATTTTCATGCAAAGCATCGTACAGATTTCGCAAAGTTTGAGCGGCCAGGTTTCTTAACGATTGTGTTTCCATCAAACCGCCATACCTCGAAGGCCAGTGATTTACAAAAAAATGCAACGTGTCGGTTTCGTTTAATATTCCCGACACATAAAGTATTTCCCGTGTCTCTTCAATGGAATCCTGCTCATTTTTCAAAGGATAATACTGATAATTTAAAGGGTAAAAAACGTCGTGGTTGTACAAGAACGCCACATCGATACCCCGTTCATCCGGTGATTCTTTGTGAATAATACTGTACGGGAATGCCTGAAGCGGAGTGTCATTAAGTAATTTTTCCAAAACGAAAAGATTTTCAACCTCACAGAGAGCAATCAATTGGGGAGGCTCCCATCCCGATGCATTCAAAATCACTTTGGATATATTCAGCAATTTGTCATTCAGCTTATTGTAGGTCCAGTGCCGAACACCGCCGGGTGTAAATTCCTCATCGATGGTGACGGGATCATCCCGGGTATCGAACAAATTTTCTACGTTATAAAATAAAACTGAAAAGTTTTCAGGACGATTTTGTGCACAGACCTGAACAGAAAAAATAAGAAAAGCAGTAAGGGAAAGAAACAACCTATTTTTCATCTTTCTTTTTCTCGATTCGTTCGAATGCACCGAGATCAGGACCATCATCACCTGTGCGGTCCTTGTTCATAATATCGAGCGGGTACTTTTCTGCAAATTCTTTTTTCCCAATATCTTTGGCGGCTGATAAAGTATCCAGCGAATAGTCGTATTCTTCATACGGATCGACAAATTCAGGATTGTAATCTTCACCTCTCCAAACGCTTTTAAAATTGTCGTTGTTTGAAATATTGAAAGTATCGGGAACCTGGATTATGCAATGATCGAATTCGTAATTAAAAACATTTTCCATGTTGTTCCCCAGTTCAATTTCTTTGGCATTGTTCCCGTAAATAATGCTGTTGCC
>JBMCIT010000018.1:0-12557 GCA_048616715.1 Tangfeifania sp.
TAAATATTTACCACCCCGAAGGCGAATATCTGAAAGGGTTGGTTTTGTATGTGGAGTAAAAAGTAGAGTTTCCCTTCGTTTTTAGATCAAGTACACAATTCCTATATTTGTGTAAAATTATGCGATGATTTCATTTAAAAAAATAGAGGAAATAAAGCAACAGATTGTTCGTGATTTCAATCCGAGGAAAATTTTGTTGATTGGTTCGTATGCCTCCGGCACTCAGAATAAAGACAGCGATTTAGACCTGTTAATTGTAACGGATTCGGATTTACCACGTCATCACAGGGCATTCAATATTCGCAAATCTCTGATTGGAAATGAAATTCCACTGGATATTTTAGTTTATACTCCTGATGAGTTTGAGTCAGAAAAAAATGAGAATTATTCATTTATTAATTCGGCATTAAAAAATGCCCGGCTTTTATATGACCAGAGCAAGTAACCAAATTGTAGCAGCCTGGATTGAAAAAGGGGACCATGATCTCGGATCTGCCAAAGTGATTTTTCAATACATTCCGGAGTATTTTGATACGGTTGCTTTTCATTGTCAGCAGGCAGTAGAAAAATACCTGAAAGCCTTACTGATTTTTCATGAAATTGAATTTCAAAGAACGCATGATTTACCTTATTTGCTTGAGTTGTTATCCCGAAAAATCAAAATTGATTCCAAGCACTTCGATAAAGCGATTATCCTGAATGGATTTGCTGTTGAAATTCGTTATCCTGATTTAACTGTTAAGCTTTCGAAGGAGGAATTGCAGGAGGCCATTGGAATTGCTGAATTCTTTAGAAAATTCATTTCACAGCAAATTAAAAATCAGTAATTATGTTTTTCCGGTCAAAATACTATTTTTGAAGGGTATTAAAAATTGTGATAATGACAACAGACCAGAGACTTGCTGATAAATACAATTCCGGTTTTTCTGACCAGACAATTATTCAAAAAATAAAAAAACTGACTGATAATCATTCTGATAAAGTGATTTTTACTACCAGTTTCGGGTACGAAGACCAGGTGATTACCGACATGATTTTCAGGAATGATTTGCCTGTAAAAGTAGTGACTCTGGATACCGGACGCATGTTTGAAGAGACATACAAGGTTTTTCGCAGCACGGTGGAACGATACGGCAAACCGATAAAAGCTTATTTTCCACCTACCGACAAAGTGGAGAAACTGCTGAATGAAAAAGGACCTTTCAGTTTTTATGAATCGCTGGAAAACCGGAAGGAGTGCTGTTTTATCCGTAAAGTAATCCCACTGAAAAGAGCGCTCGAAGGCAACGAAATCTGGATTACAGGTTTGCGGGCTTCGCAATCGGAAAACCGCAACGATTTAAATGAATTTGAATGGGACGAGGGAAACCAAATCCTGAAATTTAACCCGCTGATTAACTGGAGCCTCGAAGAAGTGAAGGATTACGTGAAAAAAAACAACGTCCCTTACAATGTACTTCACGATAAAGGATTTGTCAGTATTGGTTGCGAGCCTTGCACACGTGCTGTTAAACCCGGCGAAGACTTCCGTGCCGGACGCTGGTGGTGGGAGCAAAATTCGGGCAAAGAGTGTGGGCTTCATGAATCGAAATAATAATTGAACACTCGTTGCAATTAGCTGTTCGAATTAAAAAAAAGAACAGAAACCATGGAAGCCGACTGGAAAGTCATTTACGAAGAATGGTCTCCCGAAAAACAACCTGCAAGAGAAGCTTTAACTACACTGGGTAACGGTTACATTGCCACACGTGGTGCAGCCGAAGAAGCCGATGCCGGTGGTCCGCATTATCCGGGCACCTACCTGGCGTGTGGCTACAACCGTATGGCATCCGAAGTTTCCGGGCGAAAAGTAGAGAACGAAGATCTCGTAAACTGGCCCAATTGGTTAAGTCTGAAGTTCAGAATTGAAGATGGGGACTGGTTTGATTTGGAACAGGTGAAAATTACAAATTACCGCAATGAGCTGGATTTGGAAAAAGGTGTGTTGCAGCGTACCATTAATTTTGCCGATAAACAGGGACGAGAAACCTCACTTGTAAGCCGAAGGTTCGTTCACATGAAATACCATCACCTGGCGGCCATCCAATGGAAACTGACACCTGGAAACTGGTCGGGAAAAATTGAAGTGCAATCGGCACTCGATGGAACTGTTACCAATTCAGGCGTAGAACGCTACAGCGATTTGGCGGGCGATCATCTGCAGCCGCTTGAAACCCAAAGAGTGAGTGATAAATGCATCATGCTGGTTGTACAAACCAAACAGTCAAAAATACGAATGGCACAATCTGCCCGCACCAGTGTTTATATTGATAATACATCCGTTTCACCCGATTCTGAAATTATTGAAGCTGAGGGATACATTGCTCAGAAACTGACTTTTAATGCCAATAAGGATACAACCTGCAGAATAGAAAAAGTGGTTGCAATACATACCTCACGCGACCATGCCATTAGTGAACCGGCAAATGAGTCCTGCAATGCTGTTCACCGGGCAGGCAGTTTCGATAAGTTGCTGGTCCCGCATGAACGGGAATGGGGCCATCTTTGGTACCGTTGCGACATGGAATTGGAAGAAGGGAAATATACCCAAATGATCCTACGCTTGCATATATTTCATATTTTACAAACAGCCTCTATCAACAGCATCGATTTGGATATGGGAATTCCGGCCAGGGGCTGGCATGGTGAAGCATACCGCGGTCATATTTTCTGGGACGAACTGTTTGTTTTTCCTTTTCTTAATTTTCGGTTTCCCGAACTTGCACGTTCGTTGCTTATGTATCGTTACCGCAGGCTGCCTGCTGCACGGAGGGCCGCAAAAAAAGCAGGCTACAAAGGGGCTATGTTTCCCTGGCAGAGCGGAAGCAACGGACGGGAGGAGAGCCAGGAGTTGCACCTGAACCCAAGGTCGGGAGAATGGGACAAAGACAATACACATTTGCAACGGCATGTGGGAGCAGCCATTGCTTACAATATTCATCATTATTTTGAAGCCACCCGCGATCTGGAATTTATGTCGTTTTACGGCGCCGAGATGCTGCTTGAAATCGCCCGCTTCTGGTCTGACATAGCAGAATGGAATCCTGATCGCGGGCGTTTTGAAATAAAAGGAGTTGTGGGACCTGATGAATTTCACACACAATATCCCGGTTCCGATAAACCAGGCCTGAACAATAATGCCTACACAAATGTAATGGCCGTATGGGTGCTTGAAAAGGCGCTGGGCGCTCTTGATCAGCTTTCCGAAACCCGTAAAGAAGAACTTTTCGATGAATTAAATATCGATGAAGATGAACTTGAACGCTGGAAAAAAATAACCCGTAAAATGTATATCCCGTTTCTGGAAAACAATATCATCAGCCAGTTTGAGGGATATGGTGATTTAGAGGAAATAGACTGGGATAAATACCGGAAAAAATACGACGACGTACAGCGTATGGACCGTATCCTGAAAGCAGAAGGCGATACGCCAAACCGCTATAAAGTTGGGAAACAAGCCGATGTACTGATGCTTTTTTACCTTTTTTCAGTAGAAAAGCTTAAAGAACTTTTCAACCGGCTTGGTTATGATTTTGAACCTTCATGCATACCTGTTAATGTTGAGTATTACCTGAAAAGAAGTTCACACGGTTCCACCCTCAGCCGCCTGGTTTATTCCTGGGTGCTTTCCCGTTCCGACAGGCAACGCTCCTGGAAAGCATTCCAAAAGTCGTTGGAAAGCGATTTTGAGGATGTTCAGGGAGGAACCACATCCGAAGGAATCCATCTCGGAGCAATGGCCGGAACCGTTGATATTATTCAGCGGTGTTACACCGGCCTCGAAATTCGTGACGGCGTACTTTGGGTGAACCCGCGGTTACCCCGTGAACTGAAGTCGCTGAAACTTCGTATCCGTTACAGGGGGCACTGGATAAGCTTTAGCTTCTCACATAAAAAAATAAAAGTAAAATTTGAAAATGGCTGGTCTCCCAAAGTCGAAATAGGTTACAAAAGCAAAGTTTATGCATTTGGCGAAGGCGATCAAAAAGAACTCGAAATTTAATTATGTTTTTTTGAAAAATCGAACGTGAGTGCTTAAACCAATACCGTTGACTGGTGTTTTAACAATGAATAAATTTTGAAAATCAATCAATGAAAGTTGCTTTTTTTAGTTCGAAATCTTACGATGAAGAGTATTTTAACAAGATAAACAAACAGTTTAATCACACACTCACTTTTTTTGAAACCCGTTTGAATATCCACACGGTGCAACTGGCAAAAGATTTTGATGCTGTATGCGCATTTGTAAACGATAAGGTAAATGCTGACACCTTGCTGGCAATGAAAAAACAGAACATCAAACTGTTAACGCTGCGTTGTGCCGGTTTTAACAACGTTGATTTGGAGGCGGCAGAAAAACACGGAATTACTGTTTTGCGTGTGCCGGCCTATTCTCCCGAAGCCGTGGCTGAACATGCTTTGGCGCTTATTCTTACTTTGAACAGGAAAACACATAAAGCATACAACCGTGTGCGCGAAGGTAATTTTTCGCTCGAGCGGCTCACCGGTTTTAATATCAGTGGTAAAACCATTGGCGTTATTGGAACAGGTGCCATCGGACGTGCCTTTATTAAGCTGTTGAAAGGTTTCGAAGCCGGTTTTCTGGCGCACGATCCTTACCCCAACGAAGAATTGAAAAAACAGGGTGTTAAATATGTCTCGCTCGAAGAGTTGCTTTCACGCTCGGACATTATTTCTTTGCACTGCCCGCTCACTCACGATACACACAAAATGATTAATGCCGAAAGCCTGAAGCACATCAATGAGGGAGCGATGCTTATCAATACCAGCCGCGGAAAACTTATCGACACCGAAGCCGTGATTGATTCACTTCGAAATAAAAAACTCGGCTCACTCGGAATAGATGTGTACGCAGAAGAGGAGAAGCTGTTTTTTAAAGACCTCTCGGAAATGATAATCGATGACGATACCATATCGCGGCTCATTAGTTTGCCCAATGTGCTGATTACCGCACACCAGGCTTTTCTCACCCGGGAGGCGCTGGAGCAGATTGCTGAAACGACGCTTCAAAACATTTCCGGTTTTGAAAACGGAAATGTGAATGAAGATAATCAGGTAAGTTCGGAATACCTCGGAAATAGCCGATGAGTTGAATGCCCCCTCATTTTAGTTAGAACTTTCATTTTTGTATATGAGACTAATTTTATAATTTTAGACAAATTTAAATGATAAAACCATGTTAAAGGAAAAAATACAAAAAGCACTGAACGAACAAATCAATGCAGAGCAATATTCTGCACTGTTGTACCTTTCAATGTCTGCCTGGTTTGAAGATAAAGGCCTGCCGGGATTTGCCAATTGGATGTATGTACAATACCAGGAAGAACTCACACATGCCAACAAAATTTTTAAATATGTGAATGAGCGCAGTGGCAAAGCAGAAATAAAAGCCATAGAACAAATGCCAACCGAATTTGAAAGTGTGGTCGATGTTGTGGAAAAAACGCTGGAACACGAACAGAAGGTTACAGCAATGATTGATAATCTGGTAAATATTGCTGTCGAAGAACGTGATCATGCCACGCAGAGTTTCCTGAAATGGTTTGTAGATGAGCAGGTTGAAGAAGAGGCGAATGTAACGGATTTATTAGACACCTTAAAACTGATAGACGGAAAAGGCAACGGAATGTTTATGCTCGACCGTGAATTGCGTCAGCGCACATTTGTTGATGAAACAAAAGAGGCAGAATAAGATTATTATAACCGGGATAATTTTAAAAGGCTGCCACTGAGCAGCTTTTTCTTTTTTTAGGGATTTTTCGGCCAGAAGTCAGGAAAGAAAGATACTATGGAACTACAGGAACAGGTTTACACACGGTACGAACATCTGAAGGATTTTTGCCGGATGAACTGGGATGAGGCTGAAATACAACGGCTGGATGAGGCTTTCCGTTTTGCGCAATCTGTTATTACCGACCGCCGGTTTAAAACCGGTGAATATATTCTGAACCATTCACTGGACGTAGCAACCATTATTGCTGAAGAAATTGGTCTCGGACCCGATTCAGTGATCACCGGGATGCTGCACAATATAATGTATGCCGGCCTGGAAAAAGAAATTTCTGAAGAAGAGATTTTGTCGCATTTCGGTACGGTTGTTTATTCCATTCTCGGGGGAATGGCCAAAATAAATGCACTGGGAACAGATACTGTAGATTTACACGCTGAAAATTATCGTAAACTTTTGCTTGCACTTGCCGGCGATGTGCGTGTTATCCTGATAAAAACTGCCGACCGGCTGCAGGTAATGCGAAACCTGCACATTTACGATGATGAAACCCGGCAGCGCATTGCCAATGAAACCTCGCATCTTTATGCCCCGCTGGCACACCGGCTGGGATTGTACGCAATAAACTCCGAATTGCAGGATTTGTACCTTAAATACCGGAAGCCGGAAGGATATGACTACGTTGTACATCGGTTGAAAGAGACCGAAACCGAACGCGCAAATTTTGTGGCCGAGTTTGTTAAGCCGGTTGAAGAAACACTGGAAAAAAGAGGGTTTAGTTTTTCGATGAAAGCACGGACCAAATCCATTTACTCCATCTGGAATAAAATGCAGAAAAAGCGGGTTTCATTCGATGAGGTGATGGATTTATTTGCTATCCGTATTATTCTCGATTCAAAACCTCAGAACGAAAAGGCCGATTGCTGGACCGTTTATTCAATTGTTACTGATCAGTACCAGGCCAATCCCGAGCGGTTGCGCGACTGGATAACCATTCCAAAATCAAACGGTTATGAATCGCTTCACGCTACCGTGCTTGGGCCGCACGGCAAGTGGGTTGAAGTTCAGATTCGCACAAAGCGCATGGATGAAGTGGCTGAAAAAGGATTGGCTGCACATTGGCGTTACAAAGGTGGCAGAGAGGGGTCGGAACTCGACAGATGGCTGGCCGGAATTCGCGAAATTCTGGAAAACCCGTCACTCAATGTAGTCGATTTTATCGACCATTTCAGAACAAACATTTACAGCGACGAAACTTTTGTGTTTACACCGAAAGGCGATTTGAGAAGGCTTCCCACCGGTGCTACGCTGCTCGATTTTGCTTATGAAATTCACTCACATCTGGGAGATACCTGTGTGGGCGGAAACGTAAACGGAAAAAAAGTAACCCTGAAATACAAGCTGAAGAACGGCGACCAGGTTTCCATCGATACTTCGGCAAACCAAAAACCCAAAATGGACTGGCTCGACTTTTTGGTAACCACCAAAGCCAAAAGCCGGGTAAAAGCCAGCCTGAACGAAGAAAAACGAAAGCAGGCAGCCCATGGCCGCGAAATTTTATTGCGGAAGTTTAAAAACTGGAAATTGGATTTAAACGATGAGGCCATTCGTAAAATCCTGAAAAAATACGAGTTTAAACTGGCGCTCGATTTTTATTGTGAACTGGCCGAAGGAAGAATCGATCCGCTCGATATAAAATCGCTTTTTACCGAAAAAGAAGAAGATGAAAGTGCACGGCGGAAAATTGAAGATTTACTTCCCAAAAAGGAAATTCAGGAGCTGACATTTGACGGAGGGGAGGATTACCTGGTAATCGACAATAACCTGAAAAATATAAATTACAACCTGGCACGTTGTTGCAACCCGGTTTTTGGCGATTCAGTTTTTGGATTTGTTACCATTAACGACGGCATAAAAATTCACCGCAACAGTTGTCCCAATGCCCCGCAGATGAAAGAGCGGTTTCCATACCGGATTATAAAAGCCAAATGGAAAGATACCGCCAGCCCGGGGGCCTTCATCACAACACTTTACATTTCAGGAACCGATGAGAAGGGGATTGTTTCTGAAATCTCGCACATTATTGCCAAAGATACAGGTGCACAATTGCGGTCCATTAATATTGGTTCCGATCGGGGTAAATTTGAAGGTGTGCTGAAAATATCCGTTTATAATATCGATCACCTGGAGTTTTTAATTCATAAAATGAAAAACGTAAAAGGTGTAATTTCTGTAACAAGAGGAGAAAAATGAAAATACTAATTGCACCCAATTCAATGAAAGGCAGTCTCGATGCTTTTGAATTTGCCGAAACGGTTGAACAAGCTTTTCAAAAATGTTCCCATTCTTTTGAAATACGAAAAATGCCGGTGGCCGATGGAGGCGATTTAACCGGTAAGGTTTTGGCACAGGCTTTTGAAGCCAGACAAATAAGTTATACTGTTCACGATCCGCTAAGAAGAAAAATTCAGGCTGAATTTTGGGTGTCGGATAAAACAGGAATTATTGAAATGGCAGAAGCCTCCGGAATAAAAAGACTGAAAACGGAGGAACTAAATCCGATGAAAGCCTCTTCCTGCGGGACCGGGCAATTGCTGAGTGAAGCCATTAAAAAAGGGTGCACCGAAATTTTGCTTGGGGCAGGAGGAAGTGCCACTGTCGATGGGGGATCGGGAATGCTTGAAGCGCTTGGTTTTCAGTTTTTTGATTCGGAAGGAAATCAACTTTCTGGCAATGGCGGAAACCTTGAAAAAATAAAAAAGATTGATAAACCCGAATTTTTAAAACAGATAAAAATTCAGGTGATTTCGGATGTCGATAATCCGTTACTTGGTGAAAAGGGGGCCGCCAATGTGTTTGCACCACAAAAAGGGGCTACTCCTGAAATGGTGGAAACCCTGGAGCGGGGGTTGAAAAACTGGTTGGAATTGCTTGAAAAAGAGAGTGGCAGTAAACTTTCAGGTTTAAAAGGTTCCGGTGCTGCCGGCGGAATTGCCCTCCCGCTCATTGCTTATTTCGGCGCTGAAATTGTGCCCGGTGCAGATTTCATTCTGAAGAAGCTTAATTTTGAAGAGCACGTACAGTGGGCTGACATCGTAATTACCGGCGAAGGAAAAATAGACGCACAAACCCTGGGCGACAAAGCGCCTGTTGTTGTTGCCCGAATAGCCCGGCAATTTAAAAAGCCCGTAATTGCAATCGGAGGAAGTATTGAAAAAGATGCCACTGAAAGTTTCGATGCCGTATTTAGTTTTATCAATCGTCCGCTTACACTTGAAGAATCGATGAAAGAAAGTGGAAAACTGCTGTTTGGTTTTTCGTACGAGCTGGCCCGGTTACTTACAATTTGTGAGACATCAAAATAGAAACCGCAAGCGGACAATGATTATATTTTAAGCTAATTGATTAGCAGTGATGTAATTTTTAAATGTTGCAAAATGAACCGTTGCATGACAGAAATGTTTAATAGTTAGCGAATTATACAAGGTTGGCTTTTTGAAAATAAAAAATTCATCAATTGTGGCAGGATATTTGAATTTAAACATTTTAATGAATTTAGATAGTATTCAAAAAAATTAATTGTAGGTTTTTTAACCATTATTGTTATTTTTGAGACTTCGCAGGAAATTCAGTTTAAGATATTATAAAAAAGTAAGTTAAAAATTAAAAAGCTAAAAGGATGAAAAATTTAATTTTAATGACACTGGCCGTTTTTTTATCGGTATTTGCATTTGCACAGGATGCGGCCGAAAAAATAACCCAGGCCAATGAGGCCATGAAAGCGGAAGATTATGCCAAAGCATTTCAATTGTATGACGAGGCAATGAAAAATCTGGGCGACGTGCAGGTTGAGCCAACCATTAATTACAACATAGGTGTTGCTGCTTACCGCGCAGAAAACATGGACGGCGCACTGGAGTATTTCAGGAATGCCATTGACGCAGGTATTAAGGTAGGGAGAAGTTATGAATATATGGCCCGGGCATATAATAATAAGGATGAATATGCCAAGGCAGTTGAAAGCTATGAAAATGCTATTTCTCTCTCAGAAGGCGATAACGAATCTATGGTTTTTAATGCTGCCATTGTTGCCTACCGTGGCGATATGTTAGATAAAGCCATTGAATTCTTCGGGCAGAGTGTTGATAACAATTACCGCGCAGAAACAGCCATCTATTACAAAGCAATTGCTTTAAGAAAAAAAGGAGATAATGTGAAATATAAAGCAACACTGGAAGAAGGCGCTGAAATGTTCCCGACCAATGAAAAAATTACATCGGCGCTGGCAAATGTATACGTTTCTGAAGGAAACGAATTTTACAAAAAAGGTGTAGCTGTTTTAAGTGCAGCCAATGAAAAAATAGATGACGGAAGTCTTAAAACTACTGATGATGCTTATCTCGCTGAAGTAGAAAAAGCGCAGGAAGAATTCAGGGCTGCATTGGAAATTCTGGAAAAAGCCAAAGAACTGGATCCGTCCAATCAGAATGCTCAGAAATTAATTGAAGCCTGCAGTGCAGTGCTTTAAAAATATTAGGAACTAAAAAACAGCCGTGGATGGGTTTATTCACGGCTGTTTTTTTTCAAAACCAGTGATCCGTACCTGTAAAATAAATCCTTTTTTTACGATTGAAAAACAGGTGAAAATATCAGGGGTTTCCGTATTTTTGTTTTCTGAGCAAAGTACAAAACTGATTGCTTTTTTATTTTTGCAAAAAAATTGAAAAGATATGAAAATAGATATTGAACAACCGGAACAGGAAGAGCTCGAAGAAGAGGGCGTTTACGACTGGCCTGTGTGGGAACACGATGAAGATAAATTTGACTGGTATTACGACAAAACCGAAAAATGTTATATCGTGGAAGGTGAGGCCACAATTGTTTCCGAATTTGAATCAAAAACAATAAAAGCCGGCGATTTTGTAACTTTTCCCGCTGGCCTCGAATGTGTCTGGGACATTCAGTATGCTATTAAAAAACATTATACTTTTGAATAAAACCGAATGATTTAATGAAGAAAATTACGCTCTTTCTCCTCTTTTTATTTATCAGTACACAAATGTTTTCCCAAGACAACGTATCTCCTGAAAAGGAGAAACGGATGCAGTGGTTCGAAGATGCCAAACTGGGAATTTTTATTCACTGGGGGATTTATGCCGTTAACGGAATCGATGAAAGCTGGTCCTTTTTCAATAACTATATTTCTTACGACGATTACATGAAACAACTCGGTGGTTTTGCTGCTGAAAATTACAATCCGGAAGAATGGGCAGATTTGATTGCTGAAAGCGGCGCCAAATATGCGGTACTCACTACAAAACATCACGATGGCGTTGCTCTTTGGGATACTGAATGCGGTGATTTGAATGTTGTTGACAAAACACCTGCCGGCAGAGATTTAGTGGGGCCTTTTGTTGATGCGCTCCGGAAAAGGGATTTGAAAACCGGTCTCTATTTCTCACTGCTCGACTGGTCGCATCCCGATTATCCGAACAAAACAAGGGAAATAAAGCGTTATGAGAACAATCCCGAAAAGTGGAACCGGTTTGTGGATTTTAATTTTTGTCAGTTAGAAGAGCTTTCAAAACAGTTTAAACCCGATTTGTACTGGTTTGACGGCGACTGGGAACAATCAGCAGAAAAGTGGAAAGCAAAGGAGTTGAGCGAAAAACTGCGCCAGTGGAATAAGGATGTCATTCTTAACAGCCGCATCCAGGGGTATGGTGATTATGATACTCCCGAGCAGGGATTGCCGGTAACACAGCCCGACTCACGTTACTGGGAATTGTGCATGACAATGAACGACAGTTGGGGCTACCAGCACAACGATTCAAACTATAAAACCCCCAATCAAATCATACGGATTCTGGTGGATTGTATAAGCATGGGCGGTAATTTGCTGCTCGATATCGGGCCAAAAGCCGACGGAACAATTCCGGATGAGCAGGTGAATATTTTGAAACAACTTGGCCGCTGGACCGGCAAGCATTCTGAAGCCATTTACGAAACCCGCGCCGGTATTCCAAACGAACATTTTTACGGACCAACGGCATTGAACAAAGAAGGAAACATACTTTACCTCTATGTTCCGCATAAACCAAACGGGCCGCTGATGATAAAAGGCCTCAAAAATAAAATCAACCGGATGTGGGTGGTTGGCAACGGCACAAAACTGAATTGGGATATCAAAATGAAACAATACTGGAGCAGTGTCCCCGGTATCGTTTATATCGATGTTCCTGAAAAAGTGCTCGACAGGCAGGTTACCGTAATTGCTGTTTTACTCGACGGTGAAATTGAGCTTTACCGCGAGAAAGGACAGGTTATCACATCAAACTAACCGATTAAGATATTTTCAGCGTATCGCCTTCCTTTTTACCGATTGTCTTTTCAGGCTGCTTGTGGCCGGTGCTATTTTATAAATACAATACGGATATTCATCAATAAGTATTTACCTGTACTATTTTGTAATGCAAGGGCGAATCCCCGGTACCCCTGGATTGATTTCGAAATAAAATGATTTTATCATATTTCAGAATACCAATAAAAACTAAATTTGTAGTGAATTGAAATAGGTGCGATAAACAATAAAAATACTGCATTGTTTTTCTTTACAATTATTGAATATTTTTTTAGCAAATAATGGATAAATTTTCTTCTGTAGGAAACCAGGAACAGGAAGCAATTGAAGACCTTTACCAAACTTATTTGGAAGACCCTGATTCGCTCGATGAAAGCTGGCGTCATTTTTTTTCGGGATTCGAACTGG
>JBMCIT010000019.1:0-12507 GCA_048616715.1 Tangfeifania sp.
GCTTTTTGTCCGGTCTTCCAAATTTTTCCCAATATTTTCAGCAACTATCTCCTAAAAATGCAACTGGTCGATGTTGAGATGTTTGCCGATATCTGTTCAACAGTTTATCGTCTCTATTACTTCCCCTTCGGTGGTGAGGTAATTTTGAGCGAGGTTGGCAGTCAGGCACGAATGGACCGGGATAATTTCAACTAAATCGCCCACATTTATCAATCCGAAATTTTTTTGGGTAACCCTCAAAATTCCATGTTCCTGCGAGAGCCGCATCACATAGTTTCGCTCGCCCAGCAGGGTATTTTTCCCGTCGATGTTTATTGCAATTCTGCCGTAATAGGGTTTTGCCGCCACATTCAGCAAATATTCTTTTGAGAGATGAATGGCGCCCCCGTAAATCACAATTTCATTTCGTGAAAGATGTTTGGCAACTACCGGGCAAACCATTTTTACTGCAATGTCGTCAAGGCTGCAAACTCCCAGTTTGTGTTGCATTAAATCATAAAAAATAAAATTACCGGGGCGTATTTCATCTATGCCGTTAAAGTTGGTGCAAAGTGTACACGAAGGTGTGTCGCCTATACTGACTTCCAAATCGGGATATTTTGGCTTAAACCTGTTTTTAAGCGACTGTAATTTGAGCAGTGCATCGAAATGTGCGCTGAAAATTTCATTGGTCGAGGGTGCGTTGTAAGTGTGGCCCGTATGCGAGAGAAAACCTTTAAATTTCAGTTTTTTATTTTTATCGAGAATTTGAAGAACATTATCGATAATTCCGGTCCTTGCCGGATTTATTCCTGTTCTGTTATGTCCCGTATCAATTTTTACATAAATTCCAAGTGGGTATTTTATTTTGTTTGCCAGGGCAGTCGCCCCCTCTTTGTTTTCAACCAGAATATTCAGTTTGATATTGGCCGCCATCCTGTTGATATTCGAAATTTCGAGAATGTTTACAGGAAAAGCAATTGTAATATCGTCCCAGCCGTATTTGATAAAATATTCGGCCATTTTTACCGAAGAAACGGTAATCGCTTCTATTCCAAACATTTTAAACCAGTTTCCGATTGTTGCCGATTGATGTGTTTTGAAATGTGGCCTGAAATGCAAATTGTAATCTTTTGCCTTTTTTGCCATCTTTTCAATGTTGTTTAAACATTTTTCCTTGTCGATGACCAGTGTGGGACGAATAATTTCTGCCATGTTTCAATTGTAAATTTTATTATTCCAACTTTTTAGCCAGTGTATTTCGCAATTCCATTAGTTTTTTTGTTATTCCGACTTTGTAAATATGAGGACTGATAAAACGCTTGTGTTCATCAGGTAGCTGCGAAGAACGTGTAAGCAGGTATTCATGTATTTCAAAAGGTGATTTTTTGTCCAAAACATTTTTACCGTTTTTTACCACAGGTTGAAGCAAGGCATATTTCGTGCATTTTTTAATGTCGGTAAGTCTTTCCGGATAAACCGGATGGTGTATATTTTTCAGTTCTTGCTTTTTTTCTTTGGCCAATGCAACTGCGTCGCGGTAGAAATATCCGCTTTCATCGAGGCACCTGTAAAGTTGTTTTTTTCCGGGCAGGGTGATTTTTTCAATATTCTCAGATATTTTCATTTTTGGTTCACCATTGGTTTCGGTGAGTTTATATACCCCGTCGAGCGCGGCATCCTCTTTCCCGGTTATTAATTCAGTGCCTATTCCAAAAGCATCGATGGCTGCATCCTGGTCTTTCAGCAAACTTTTAACAACATGCTCATTCAACTGGTTGGATGCAATAATTTTCACATAACCAAGTCCGGCATCATCGAGCATTTTACGGGCTTTTTTGCTCAGGTAGGCCAGGTCACCACTATCGAGGCGGATGGCTTTCAGTTTTTCATCACGCTTTTCCATTTCCTTTGCTATCCTGATGGCATTGGGCACGCCCGATTTCAGGGTGTCGTAAGTGTCAACCAGAAGAATAGCATTTTCCGGATGTGCTTCGGCATAAACCCTGAAAGCTTCCAGTTCGGTATCGAAACTCTGGACCCATGAATGTGCCTGGGTACCGCTAACCGGAATTCCGAACAGTTTGCCGGCCAGAACATTTGAAGTAGAGGTTGCCCCACCGATTATGGCTGCCCGGCTGGCATGAATGGCGCCAAACCCCTGGGCGCGCCGTAGTCCGAAATCAGTAAAAATTCGGTCGCCGGCAACCAGTTTTATGCGAAATGCCTTGGTTGCAATAAGCGATTCAAAGTTGAGGATATTCAGTAAAATACTTTCGATAAGCTGGCTTTCGATGATATTTCCTTCTACCTGTAAAACCGGTTCGTTGGGGAAAACAATTTCTCCTTCCTGCACGCTGGTAATATTTCCTGAAAACTGGAAATCTTTAAGGTATTTCAGAAAATCGGAACGGAAGCCCTGTTCTTTTAAATAATTGATATCTGAGTCGGAATAGGTGAAATCTTCGAGCAATTCAAGGAAATCCTGAAGACCGGCAAATACAGTAAAACCTCCTTTAAACGGGTTGGTACGAAAAAAATAGTTGAAGGTAGCGCTGTGATTTTTTTTTCCGCTGTAAAAATATCCCTGAGCCATGGTAAGCTCATAGAAATCGGTGTAGAGTCCCCATTTTTCTTTTAATACAGCCATAAAACACAATAATTCTCAGATTCCTTAAAGATAACTAAGAATTATGGTTTTGAACAATGAATAGCGAACAAATTTGTTTGGTCCACTATCCATTTCCGGCTATTGAATAAATATTCAAAATAATCAGTCCTGGTCCAGAAATATGGTCTGTTCCCGATTGGGGCCTACTGAGGCAATTGATACCGGAATTTTCATTTTGCCTTCAATGAAATTGATGTAGTTGTTTAACTGTTCCGGGAATTCATTTTGCGATCTCACTTTTGTGAGATCGGTTTCCCAGCCGGGCAGTTCCACATAAACAGGTTTAACATCGTCGTTGAGTTCAAACGGAAAATGTTCCACCACTTCGCCCTCAATTTCATACCCGACACAAATTTTAATGGTTTCGAAGCTGTCGAGCACGTCAGCTTTCATCATAATCAGTTCAGTAACCCCGTTAAGCATAGTGGCATATTTCAGGGCTACCAAATCGAGCCAGCCACAACGTCTTGGCCGACCGGTTGTAGAGCCGTATTCATTTCCTGAATCACGAAGCTTCTGGCCGGTTTCATCGTGCAGTTCGGTTGGAAACGGACCCATTCCCACCCGGGTACAGTAGGCTTTGAAAATGCCAAACACTTTGCCGATTTTTTGCGGTGCAATCCCTAATCCGGTGCAAGCCCCGGCGCAAATGGTATTTGAACTGGTTACAAAAGGATACGATCCAAAGTCGATATCCAGCAACGTTCCCTGTGCGCCTTCAGCCAAAATCGACTTGTTTTTATTTATCAGTTCGTTTATGAAATGTTCGCTGTCAATAATCTGGAAAGATTTAATCAGTTCAATAGCCTCCATCCAGTCTTGCTGGCAGTCGGCCAAAATCTGCTCGTAATCGTATTTATAAAATTCTTTTAGCAGAATTTTATGGTTTTCGGTGCGTGAATTGTATTTTTCATCGAAATTGTGAATTAAATCGCCTACCCTCAACCCTTCGCGGCCAATTTTATCTTTATAAGTGGGGCCAATTCCTTTTAGTGTGGAACCGATTTTGGTCTTGCCTTTTTTCTCTTCCGAGGCAGCATCGATTATCCGGTGGGTAGGAAGGATTAAATGTGCTTTTTTAGAAATATACAGATTTTTTGAAAGGTCGAAACCCAGCTTTTTGAGCGATTCAATTTCTTCTTTGAAAACAATGGGATCGATGACCACTCCGTTTCCGATGATGTTTATCTTGTTTTCTCTGAAAATGCCCGAGGGAATGGTGTGCAGGACTTGTTTTATATTATTGAATTCCAGCGTGTGACCGGCATTCGGGCCTCCCTGGAAACGGGAAATAACATCATATTTTGGTGTCAGCACATCAACTACTTTTCCTTTTCCTTCGTCGCCCCATTGCAGGCCCAACAATACATCTACACTCATGATTTCTTGATTTTTATTCACAAGCAAAACCGCGAAAACACTACCTGTAAAGATTGGTTTCCACGGTTAAGCATTTCAGCCCCTAAAAGTACAAATATTTTTAAATGAAAGCATAAAAGATCCTCCGGTGGCGGAGGATTTCATTTAATATTAAAATGGTTTTTCTAATCGTCGTTCATTGATTGCCCGTAAATATAAAGGGTATGGTGCGAGAGCTTGAAATTATTTTTCAGGCAGGCATCTTTAATTATTTCCCTTATCCGCGGATCATAGAATTCCACTACTTTTCCATTTGAAGTATCAATCAGGTGATCGTGTTGCATGGTTGCAAAAGCCTTTTCAAACTGGGCAATATTTTTTCCAAACTGATGTTTGACAACCAGTTTGCATTCAAGCAGCAAATCAATTGTATTGTATAAAGTAGCACGGCTTACCCGGTATTTTTTGTTTTTCATGGAAATATAGAGCGACTCAATGTCAAAATGCCCTTCTCTCGAGTATATTTCATCAAGAATTGCAAATCTTTCCGGAGTTTTTCGATGGCCGTTTTTCTCCAGGTATTCTGTAAACATATTTCTTACGGTTTCCCTGGTTTTGTGGCTATTCATATTTAAACTAATTTTAAATAGACCTCAAAAATAGAAATTATTTTTGATTCTGCGATGATTTTAAGATTAATCGCTCAGGTTTTCGATCCGTGATACCCTGTCGATTCCCCTGATTTTTTTTAATTGGGCAATCAGTTCTTTCAGGTCGTTGGCATTGTGGATATAAATAAACAAGTCGCCTTTGAAAACGCCGTCGTTCGTATCGATTTGCACCGAGCGCATATTAATGCTGTGTTGTTTGGAAATAACATTGGTTACATCGTTTAAAATACCGAGCCGGTCGAACCCCTCGAGCTGCAGCCGGGTGAGGTACGATTGTTTTTTGAAGCGGGTCCATTCGGCAGTAATTATCCGGTTGCCATGGCTTGACAGGAATTTCTCGACCTCCTTGCATCCGGTTTTATGAATGATTACATGGTCGTCTGTGGTGAGGTAACCAATTACTTCATCTCCCGGAATGGGGTTGCAGCATTTGGCCAATGAATAGGAGATGTTATCCTGTGCTTCTTTCAGCACAAAAGGTTTGCGTTTATCAATTTTTTTTCCGTTTTTTTTCTCTTTTGGATTGGACTGTTTTCCTTCATTTTTATTTTTTCGGCCAAAGGTTATATTCCAGTATTTTACCAGTTTGTTCGGCGATTTTTTACCCAGGATTTCATTAATGTTATCGAGTTCCAGAAATCCCATTCCCACCTCCGAATAGAGCTGCTCCTTATTGTTCAGGTTGTAATGGGCAATAATCTTTTTCAGGTTGTTTGAGGTGAGGGGGGCATCGCTTTTTTTAATGGTTTCTTCAACAATTTCTTTCCCTTTATCGATGTGTTGTTTTTTTTCGAGTTTAAACGCATTTTTGATGTTCGAGCGGGCTTTGGCTGTAGTTGCATACTTCAGCCATTCGAGCTTGGGTGTTTGTTTTTCGGAAGTAAGAATTTCGACCTGATCGCCGTTTTGCAAAACATGACTGCTGGGAACCAGTTTAAAATTTATTTTGGCACCAATGCATTTGTCTCCCAAATCGGTATGGATTTCGTAAGCCAAATCAACCACT
Organism: Tangfeifania sp.; assembly: GCA_048616715.1. GTDB lineage: Bacteria > Bacteroidota > Bacteroidia > Bacteroidales > Prolixibacteraceae > Tangfeifania. The sequence continues at coordinate 5,687 of JBMCIT010000019.1, forward strand.
GTTGCGCCCTGTGGCAGCGAGATCATATCTCCTTTTGGTGTGAAAACATTTATTTCGGACGAATATAAATTCAGCTTAAAATCATCGAGGAATTCAAATGCATCTGAATCCGGGTTTCTGAGGTGATCGCGGATGCGTTCGATCCAGGTGTCCAGTTCGTTTTCAAAAGTGCTGATGTCTTTGTAGCGATAGTGGGCTGCAAAACCGTATTCAGCAATTTCGTCCATTCGTTCGGTCCTGATTTGCACTTCCACCCACATTCCCTGCGGCCCCATTACGGTAACATGTAACGATTCGTAACCGTTAGCTTTTGGCAGGGTAATCCAGTCGCGGATCCGGTCCGGGCGTGGTTTGTAAATGTCGGTAATTAATGACAGTACATCGAAACACTGCCGTTTTTCTGATATTCCGGGGCGGGCTTTAATTACGATTCGCACTGCCAGAATGTCGTATATTTCGTTAAAGGTCACTCCTTTTTTTTGCATTTTCTGCCAGATGGAGTAAGTAGATTTTAACCGGTGGGTAACAGTGCTTTCAATATTTTCTTCAACAAGTTTCGATTTTATGGGCCGGATAAATTCATTTACCAGGTAGTTTCGTTTTTCTTCCTGGTTGTGCAACATGAATAAAATCCGGTTGTATTCTTCGGGGTGTTTGTATTTGAAACTTAGCTCTTCGAGCTCGCTTTTAATGGCATACAATCCCAGCCGGTGTGCCAGGGGAACGTAAAGGTAAAGCGTTTCCCCGGCAATTTTTACTTTTTTGTGGGCAGCCATCGATTCGAGGGTCTGCATGTTGTGGAGCCGATCCGCAATTTTAATAAGGATTATCCGGATATCATCCGAAAGGGTCATCAGCATTTTTTTGAGGGTAAGCACCTGCCGCGAATCAAAATCGCCCGATAGTTTTGTAAGGCCATCTACGATTCGGGCTACTTTTTCACCAAACATGTTTTGGATATCGGAAATGGAATATTCGGTATCTTCTGCCACATCGTGCAAAATGGCAGCCGAAATTGAAGTTGCTCCCAGCCCCATATCCACAGCTACAATTTTAGCTACGGCAATTGGGTGAATAATATATGGCTCCCCCGATTTTCGTTTAATACCATCGTGTGCAGCATTGGCAAACCGAAAAGCTTTTTCAATCCGCTTCAACCGCTCTTCATCGAATTTGTGCTGTATAGCTTTCAGAAAATCCTGGTAACGGTCTTCAATCTGTCGTATTTCCGCTTTTGTAAAGTGCTGCAATTTTTTTGTTCTCCCTTATAATTAATGTCCTTTCAGGACCAGGCCCTTAAATTTTTAATTTTTTTGTTATTACCAAAATAATGCCATTTTCAAAGATCAGGTTTTAATCAGAATTAATTTCACAGACAATTCTAAAAAATATTTTTTTTGGTCATTTATAATTGTTTCCCTTTCTCGGTTCAGGAAAATTCTTTTTGCTTTTCCTGCTGCGTTTCATCGCCAAAAAGTTTTTTTTCTACTTCTTCACAAATAATATGACCGGTTAACAGGTGCATTTCCTGTATGCGGGGTACATTTTTTGAAGGAATATTTATAAGAAAGTCAGATAATTCCCGGAGCCGGCCTCCGGTTTGCCCGGTAAACCCTATTGTAATCATCTGATTTTTTCGGGCAGCGGCAAAAGCCTGTATAATGTTTTCCGAGTCTCCGGATGTAGATAAACCGATTAAGATATCGCCTTTACGGCCTGCCCCTGCAACATACCGGGAGTAAATTTTGTCGAAAGAATAATCATTGGCCACCGCTGTAATGTAGGATGAGTTTACATGCAGCGCTTCAGCAGCGAGCGGTTCGCGGTCGATACAAAACTTACCTGAAAGCTCGGCAGCGAGGTGCTGCGCATCGGCAGCGCTGCCGCCGTTTCCGCAAAACATTACTTTGTTCCCCGATTTGTAGGCACCGGTAATAATTTTAATCACCTGCCCGATATTTTCCAGGAATTGTTTGTCATCTGCAATTTTTGCGGTTAACTTATTTTGCTCCCGGATATGTTTTCTTATGTAATCCATAAATTCTCAGATTATTGCCGGCTTCTTTTCCGATTCAGCCCTTGCCCGTATTGTTCCTTTAATTTGTTCACAACAAATTTATCAATTGGAAAAGATAATTCGTCTTTTTCCAGGTTTTTTATTTTGACCCACCTGAAACTTTGATTTCCGTTAATTAGCTTTTCAAAATCAAAAGGTTTGTCTGAGATTTTGAATTTCAACTGATCTTTCAGGTTTGCTGTATAGTAAATGCTAATGAGCTGGTGGTTTTCGAAAAACAGCGCTTTTTGAAAAAAACCGGTAGTGTAAAAATGACGGATATTTTCAATTTCCTGGCCGTTGCATTCTTCAGCCATTTCACGTTTCAGGCAATCAATTGTGCCTTCTCCAAATTCAAGCCCACCTCCCGGAAATTTGGTCATTTTCATGTCCAGCCGGAATTCATCGGTAAGCAAAACTTCTTCTTTTTCGTTTATAATCAATCCGTAAACACGAATTATAAAATTACCCTGGTTGTTCATTTTCAGCAGTTTTATTTTCAATAAAAGAAATAATTTCATCTGTCTGGTTAGATCCAAACCAGTTTGTTGCTGTGTCTTTTCTGAACCATGTGAGTTGTTTTCGTGCGTACCTTCTCGAATTCCGTTTTATCAGTTCAATGGCTTTTTCTTTTGAAATTTCGCCATCGAAATAAGCGAAAAATTCACGGTAGCCAACTGTGTTCAGTGCATTCAGGTGTTTTTGATTGTAGTACCGGCGGGCTTCTTCTTCCAGGCCGGTCGCCACCATTTTATCGACCCGTTGATTTATACGGCGGTGCAATTCCTGCCTGTCGCAGTCGAGTGCAATTTTATGTATGGAAAACGGACGCTGCTTTTGCGGGTTCGAACGAAACGAAGAATAGGGTTTTCCGGTCATCAAACTTATTTCAAGTGCATGAACAATACGTGCCGGGTTTTTTAAATCCACTTCACTGTAATACTTCGGATCGAGCTTTTTTAGTTGTCTTCTTAAATTTTCGAGTCCTTCGGTTTCTAACTGATTTTTTAGGTTTTTGCGTAACTCCGGGTCGGCATCGGGCATTTGATCTATTCCTCTGCAAACCGCATCGATGTATAACATGGAGCCGCCAACCATTAAAACTATGTCGTGTTTTTTAAAAAGTTGCCTGAGCAAACTGATTGCTTCTTTTTCATATTGGCTGGCGTTGTAATTATCGAAAATTGAATGTGAATGAATAAAATGATGTTTCACTGCCGAAAGTTCCTCCGTTGAAGGGACGGCAGTGCCGATTTTCAACTCTTTATACAGTTGCCGCGAATCGGAAGAAACGATTTCAGTATTGAAATGCCGGGCAATGTTTATCCCCGCCGATGTTTTTCCGATACCGGTGGGGCCGGCAATTACAATCAGGTGTTTTGACATTTTGCTAAAATTTTTGTGCAAAGGAAAAACAAAAAAAAGACTGCTCAAAATCAACTGAGCAGTCTGTTAAATACTTTAATGCTTTCCGTACAGGTGAAAACTAAATGTCTTCCATTTCTCCGAAAAGCTCGGTGTAATCATCAACTATACCAAAATCCATAAAAACCTCTTCTTCCTGAAGATTGGCAGCCTCCGGGCCCTCTGGTTCTTCACCAAAAACCTGTACGGGGGCGTCACCCTGCTTCAAGGTGACTGTCGGTTCTTTGAGATTTCTTTCCATAATAATTCCAGTTAGTTCTATATATAATGATCTGTCGTTAAAAAAATCGAATGTGTAAATAAGTTGCCGGTTTTCCGGTTTCAGCAAATCTGTCAACCTGGTTTTATGCATGTTCAGGTAAACCCCACCGTTTAATCCCAAATCAAGCAGCGAGATTTCCTTGTATTTTCTCCATGTTCTGTCGGAAATAAAAAAGGATGCCAACTGGTGCGGTTCAAAACCGAGACTTTGTTGTATGGTCGTGTGAAAGTCGAAAAATGTATTTTTTCCGTCAACTTCCACTTCAAGGTGAAAATTCTTTGATTCCTGCGAGGTGATTTTAAAATGATAAATCATAGCCTTCGGTTAAACTGAATCCAAATTTATAAATCATTTTTGGCAAAACGCAAGTACTTCCTCAAGCAGTTCTTCAATAAAATTGATATTTCTGGTCCTCTTAAAGAGATTTATTCTAAATAGGCAGATCATCAAAAAACTGATTTTTAATCATTTTAAACAATAATTTTTGTTAATTGGAATTGATTTTAATCATATTTCAGACAGAATTAAAAAATGTTAAAAAACACTAAGGCAGGAAAATTCTCGAACAAATGCGTCATCTGTTCACCAGTTCATGAGTAAATTTATAAAATCAGTTATTGTAATGTTTTGCTTATTTGTACCACTAATTACAAAATTGAATCGTTAATTTATTAATTAAGAAAACAGACGGATGCGCCGGGCCACCTTGTTTGCTGAAAATATCAGAATTGCATTTCAGTCGGTGCGGGCAAACATGCTCCGTACAGTATTGACAGTTTTGATCATTGCTGTAGGAATAACCGCACTCATAGGAATTTTAACGGCTATTGATTCCATTAAAAACTCCATCACAAAAGAATTTACATTTATGGGGGCCAATACTTTTACGGTTACCAGCCGCGGGATGCAGGTGCAGGTTGGAAATCAAAGGTACCGAAGTAAAAATCATGCCCATATTTCATTTTATCAGGCCAATGAGTTTAAAGAGCGATTCGATTTTCCGGCCTCAACCGCCATTTCGGTTTATGCTACCGGAAGTGCTACCGTTAAGTATGGTTCTGAAAAAACAAATCCCAATATAGGTGTTCGGGGCATCGATGATAATTACCTTGTTACATCAGGATATGAAATTGATTTGGGAAGAAGTTTTACGGAATCTGAGATACATTCAGGAAGAAGTGTAGTTATACTTGGCAGCGAACTGGTGAAACAACTTTTCAGTGACGATGAAAATCCGTTGCAAAAAATTGTGAGCATCGGAAGCGGAAAATACAAGGTAATCGGAACACTAAAAGGGAAAGGCAGCGGATTTGGCAACAGTAACGACCTGGTTGCCTTTTTGCCGTATACCAATGTGCGGAACTATTTTTCGAGGCCCAACATGAATTTCGATATCCAGGTAAAAGTTCCCCGGCCGGAGTTAATGGATGTGGCAATCGGCCAAACCGAAGCAGTTTTCCGGAATGTCCGCGGCCTCGATCCGTTGGATGAAACCGATTTCAACATTGAAACGAGCGATAATCTTGTAAATATATTACTCGATAATATTAAGAACATTACACTGGTAGCCACCATTATCGGGTTTATTACCCTTTTTGGCGCAGCCGTAGGATTGATGAATATTATGCTGGTTTCGGTAACTGAGCGAACCAGGGAAATCGGTATTCGAAAAGCAATCGGGGCCAAAGGGCTTACTGTTAAGCAGCAGTTTTTGGTTGAGGCAATTATTATCGGGCAAATTGGGGGAATCCTTGGAATTGTAATCGGCATTTTTATCGGCAATATGGTTTCGGTAATGATAGGAACTGCTTTTATCATTCCCTGGGCCTGGATTATTCTCGGAGTAATACTTTGCTTTGTGGTAGGAATTGTTTCGGGATATTATCCGGCTCAAAAAGCTGCGAATCTCGATCCGATTGAATCGTTGAGGTACGAATAGACGATAAAAAAAAGGATGCCGGTTCCGACATCCTTTATACCATTATATATATAGGTGAATTATTTTACTGAATCCATGTATTCAATCAGCTCAACAACTTTTACTGAATAACCCCATTCGTTGTCGTACCACGATACAACTTTCACGAAATTGTCATTCAATCCGATTCCTGCACCTGCATCGAATACCGAAGTGCGTGATTCTCCGAGGAAGTCGTTTGAAACAACTTGCTCATCGGTGTAACCAAGAATACCTTTCAGTTCGCCTTCTGCGGCATTTTTCATTGCTTCGCATACTTTTTCGTAAGAAGCGCCTTTTTCAAGACGAACAGTAAGGTCAACAACTGAAACGTTTGGAGTAGGAACGCGGAAAGCCATACCTGTAAGTTTTCCGTTCAGGTCGGGAATTACTTTACCTACTGCTTTGGCGGCACCTGTTGAAGAAGGAATAATGTTTTGTCCGGCTCCGCGGCCACCGCGCCAGTCTTTCATCGACGGGGCATCAACTGTTTTTTGGGTTGCAGTAGTAGCATGAACAGTGGTCATTAAACCTTCCACAATTCCAAAGTTGTCGTTCAGCACTTTGGCAATCGGCGCCAGGCAGTTGGTGGTGCATGAAGCGTTTGATACGAAGTTCATATCGCTGGTGTAGCTTTTGTTATTTACACCCATTACAAACATTGGAGTGTCGTCTTTCGAAGGGGCCGACATTACTACTTTTTTAGCTCCGGCATCGAGGTGACCCTGGGCTTTTTCTTTGGTGAGGAAAATACCGGTTGATTCAACCACATATTCGGCGCCTACTTCGCCCCATTTCAAATCTGCCGGGTTCTTTTCCGAGGTAACCCTGATTTTTTGTCCGTTTACAACGAGCATTCCGTTTTCCACAGAAACTTCGCCGTCGAAACGGCCATGAGTTGAATCATACTTCAGCATGTAAGCGATGTAATCAACATCAATCAAGTCGTTGATACCAACTACTTCAACATTATCATTTTTAACTGCCGCACGGAAAACCAAACGCCCGATGCGTCCAAAACCATTAATACCTATTTTAACTTTCGACATAGTAGAGTAAGTTTTAAATTTATATAAATTATAATTTTCAAAATTGCTTTCAGGTGATAGCCTGAATTTTAA